>DATCFX010000034.1:0-3810 GCA_036509275.1 Pirellulales bacterium
ACAGCGGGCTGTTGTCCAGCGCCGCGGGGATCATCGCGCTGGGCGCGCTAGCCGGCATGACCAGCGTGCTGCTCGTGACGTTTCAGAGCCAGGCCCGGGTGTTTCTGGCCATTGCGCGCGACGGGCTGCTGCCGCCGAGCATCTTTGCCGCGATCCATCCCCGCTTTCGCACGCCGCACCGCTCGACGCTGCTGACCGGCGGGATCATCTGCCTGGTGGCGGCGTTGACCCCCATCAAAAACCTCGAGCAGATGGTGAATATCGGCACGCTGATGGCTTTTGCGCTGGTGTGCGCTTCGGTGTTGATCTTGCGCTTCACGCGGCCGGATGCCGAGCGGCCGTTTCATTGTCCCTGGATCTATGTCGTCGCGCCGCTGGGCATCGCGGTGAATGTGCTGCTGATGTTGTTTCTGCCGCTGGAAACTTGGGTGCGGCTGGCCGTGTGGCTGGCCGTGGGACTCGTGATCTATTTCAGCTACGGCCAGCGTCACAGCCTGCTGGGGCACGAGCTGCAGCGGCAAATGCAAACCGAAGGCTGCGGCCCGAGCAACGCGCCGATCGATCCTGGCACGCCATGACATACCTCAAAATCGCCGGCGGCACGATTTACGACCCGGCCAACGGCCGCTCGGGCGAGATCGGCGATTTATGGATCCTCGGCGAAAAGATCGTCGCCCCGCCCAGTGATCCGGCGGTGCGCCCGGCGCGGGTCATCGACGCCGCCGGCATGGTCGTGATGCCCGGTGGGATCGATATGCACTGCCATATCGCCGGGCCGAAGGTGAACATGGCCCGGCGGATGCGGCCGGAAGAAAAACGCACGGCCCAGCCCGTGCTGCGCACGCCGCTGACGCGCAGCGGCACGATGGGCAGCGTGCCCAGCACGTTTGCCACCGGCTACAAGTACGCGGGCCTGGGCTATACCACGGCGTTCGACGCGGCCATTCCGCCGCTGGCGGCCCGGCATGCGCATGAGGAGCTCGCCGACACGCCCTGCCTGGACAAGGGCTTTTACCTGTTGATGGGCAACAATCATTACATCCTCCGCGCCCTGCACGATGCCGAGCCGGCCCGGCTGACCGCCTTTGTCGGTTGGCTGCTGAAGACGGCCAAGGCCTATGCGCCCAAGCTGGTGAATCCCGGCGGCGTCGAGGTGTGGAAGAGCAGTCGCGGCGGCAACGTCCACACGCTGGACGACCTGGTCGAGCCGTTCGACGTGACGCCCCGGCAAATCATCCAGGGCGTGGCCCAGGCGGCCCAGGAGCTGCGCCTGCCGCATCCCGTCCACATCCACGCCAATAACCTCGGCCTGCCCGGCAATTGGACCACCACGCTCGAGACCATGCGGGCGCTGGAAGGCCGGCGCGGGCACATGACGCACGTGCAGTTCCACAGCTACGGCGGCGGCGACGGCGACGAAACCACGTTCAACTCGAAGACCCTGCCGCTGGCCCAATATGTGAACGAGCACCCCAGCGTGACGGTCGACGTCGGCCAGGTGCTGTTCGGCAAAACCACGAGCATGACCGGCGATGGCCCGCTGGGCTATTACCTTAGCAACCTGTATCGCTCGCGCTGGTTTTCGAGCGACACCGAGATGGAGGCCGGCTGTGGCGTCGTGCCCATCGAGTACAAGAACAAGAACCTGGTCAACGCCCTGCAATGGGCCATCGGGCTGGAGTGGTTTCTGCTGGTCGACGATCCGTGGCGCGTGGTGATGAGCACGGATCATCCCAACGGCGCGTCGTTCCTGGCGTATCCCGAAGTGATTCGGCTGTTGATGGATCGGACCTATCGCCGCGACGTGCTGGCCGGCGTCCACCCGGCCGCGCGCGAGCGGAGCCTGCTGGGCGACTTGGACCGGCAGTACACGCTGGACGAGATCTGCATCATCACCCGCGCTGGGCCGGCCCGCATTCTAGGGCTGACCGACAAGGGGCATTTGGGCCCCGGCGCCGATGCCGACGTGACGATCTACACTCCGGATGCGAACCCGGCCGTGATGTTCGAGCTGCCCCGCGCGGTGATCCACGCCGGCCGAGTGGTCTGCGAGCACGGCGAGATTCGCGAACCGCTGATCGGCAAAACGCTGTTTGTCGAGCCGGATTACGACATCGGCGTCGAGCCGGATATCGCCCAGTGGTTCGACCGCAATTACTCGATCCAGCTCAAAAATTACCCGATCGACGACGACGAGTTGGACCGGCCCCAGCGCGTGCCCTGCGGCTAGGATCCCGCTGGCTTCAATTCTTCAATACCCCTCTGGTAAACAATCCCGCGAGGTTGGCGGCCGCAACCGCGGGTCTTCGCAACGGAAATCAAATCGCGGGAGTTGACTTTGCAATTCCCGATGCAGATAATCCAGCGCAGCCTGCCAATGCCGGCAGGCGAAATGAAATGGTTAAGACAGCTCGTATTGCGATCCGCTCGCGATGCGGGCTTTTTTTGTCAGTCGATCCGTCACCGCTGAAAACGCCAGTTCGAACCCTTCACACAGATTCGGGGGTGTGCTCATGTCGGTCTCTGAACGTCGGGCTTGGGCGGTCATGGCAGGCATTCTGGTTGTCGGTGCGGCTCAGCCCGCGCTGGCTCATCCGGGCCATGCGGGCAGCGGATTCAGCGACGGTTGGTGGCATCCGATTTTCGGCCTCGACCATTTGCTGGCCATGATTGCCGTCGGGCTATTGGCCGTGCGGCTGGGCGGCCGGGCTTTGTGGCTGTTGCCCTGCGGATTTCTGGGCGGCATGTTGCTGGGCGGAGCGGCCGCGGCCGCGGGTTTGCCGTGTCCGCACGTGGAATCCGGAATCGTGGCCTCCGTCTTGGTATTGGGGTTGCTCGTGGCGGCCAGCCGCACGGTCAGCCTGCCGATTGGCGTGGCCACGGTCATGGCCTTTGCCGTGCTGCACGGACACGCCCACGCAGCCGAAATGCAAGGCGGCTCATTCGTCGCCTATGCGACCGGTTTTCTGCTGGCGACGGCCTTGCTGCACGCCAGCGGAATCGTCGTCGGGATGGCACTTGCCCGCGGCATTCGCGTGCCGGCGATCCGTGCGCTGGGCGGGGCGATTGCCGCCGCCGGCCTGTTGCTATGCTTGGGAATGATGGGTTGAGTCGGAGTGGTTGCCGGGACATTACCGTTTTGAGATCGACGTCCGTAACACGGAACCGGATTCTCTTTCGTGCAACGCCGCGCAATCCAAGTTCGTGGCATCGTGCAAGGCGTCGGGTTTCGACCCTACGTTTTCGGGCTGGCGTCGCAACTGTCGCTGCGCGGCTTTGTCCGCAACCAGGCGGGGACGGTCTCGATCGAGGTGGAAGGCCAGCGCGACGCGCTCGATAGCTTCTTGGATGAGTTGACCAGCCGGCCTCCGCCGTTGGCCCGCATCCAGGACGTCTCTTGGCAGGAACTCGACTGTTTGGGTCAAACGGAGTTCCGCATCGAAGCCAGTCAGGCGGAGCGGGACAGCCCGGTTTTTATCTCGCCCGACAGCCCGATTTTCGTCTCGCCCGACAGCCCGATTTTCGTCTCGCCCGACGTTGGCACCTGCGACGCGTGCCTGGCCGAACTTTTCGATCCGGTCGACCGGCGTTACCGCTATCCATTCATCAACTGCACGCACTGCGGCCCGCGGTTGACGATCATTACCGGTGCCCCGTACGATCGGCCGCAAACCACGATGCGCGGCTTCGCCATGTGCGACGCCTGCCGCGCCGAGTACGACAATCCGGCCGATCGCCGCTTTCACGCCCAGCCGATTGCCTGCCCGCGATGCGGTCCGAGCTTGCAGTTGCTCGACGCGGCGGGCGATC
>DATCFX010000035.1:0-6508 GCA_036509275.1 Pirellulales bacterium
GCTGCGGTTGGAAACAAGCCCAGTAGCTCGCCATCTGCTCCCGAGATGCGGTGGCGAGCCGTAACCTGCTCCGACGACCCTCATCCGTCGGCTGCGCCGCCGCCTTCTCCCGGTGGGAGAAGGGTTTTTGCCGGGCACACCCCTTTCCGGACTTGCCACCGGTGGATTCCGCCGGGCGTCGAGAAAACGCCACGCATGTTGCCGCCATGCCACGTCGCGAAGCATGTTTTGGCATGCGTACGGAGTCGCCGAAGTTCGCACTTAAGTCCCACGCCCGCAACGAATTCTTGCGATTTCTGCCGGCCGGCGGCGGCCGCCGGGCACAGCCCTTGCTGAATAACGATCCCACATGCTGCCGGGCTGGGGTAGATTTGCGTTCAAGCAAAACAGTGGACGCCAACCGTGCAAGTCCTCGAAATCAACGATCCGGAGCAACTGGCCGGCTACCGCCTGGTGTGGCGGCATCTTTTGATCGAAACCCGCGGCGCCAATTTTTTTCAATCGCCCGACTGGTTCGAAACCTACTGGCGGCACTACGGCGCTGGCCAACGGCTGCGGCTGCTGGTGGTGCTGGACAGCGAAGGCCCCGTGGGCATCCTGCCGCTGGTCGTGCGGGAAGAACGCACCCGGCTGGGGACGATGCGCGTGCTGACGTATCCGCTGCACGATTGGGGAACATTTTTCGGCCCGATCGGTCCCCAGCCCACCGCGACGCTGCTGGCCGGGCTGGATCATGTGCGCCGCACCCAACGGGATTGGGACGTGATCGATCTGCGCTGGGTGCATCGCGCCGGGGCCGACGCCGGCCGTACTTCGCACACCATGCAATCGCTCGGTCTCTGTGCCTACGAGCAGCGCTGGAACGAAGCCTCGCTCGTCGACTTACGATCCACTTGGGATCAATACTGGGCCAGCCTCGACGGCCGTTGGCGCAACAACGTTCGCCGGGCCGAGAAAAAACTGGCAGCCCACGGCCCCGTCGAATTCATTCGCTACCGGCCTCTGGGCGCCGCCGCTGGCCAGTCCGATCCCCGTTGGGATCTTTACAACGAGTGCGAGACGCTGGCCCGATCGAGCTGGCAAGGCTCGTCGACCAGCGGCACGACCTTGTCGCACGACGCGGTGCGCGACTATTTGCGGGATGCCCATGCGGCAGCCGTACACGCCGGCGGAGCGGATATCAATTTGCTACTGGTCGGCGGCCAGCCCGCGGCTTTTGCTTACAACTATCAGTATTGCGGCCACGTGTTCGGGCTGCGGCAGGGCTACGACGCCGGCATTGCCAAAGAGGGTGCCGGCCACGTGCTCATGGCCCGGATGCTGGCCGAAAGTTTCCAGCGTGGCGATCACACGTTCGATCTAGGGCCCGGCTCTGTCGACGTGAAGCGCTATTGGGCCACGTCGGTCGAAATCGGCTACCGCTACACGCATTTCGCCCCCGGCGGCCCGCGGGCCCAACTCTTGCGCCTCGCGCGACTGGCCCGCGCCTGTTTGCAGGGCGCGCGTCGATAGAAAGGCTGCCTTTAGCCGAAACGCCGGCAACACTGGTCGACCAATGCGCGGCCCGGCTCGCGTTTTGGTACAATCATTGTCAGGCTGCTTCAGTCGCTATCAGGAGATATGCAGTGGACCGCGTCGCACATGGAATCGTGAGAGGCAAGACGATTGAACTCGATGAGGATCTCGGACTACCTGACGGCAACCATGTTGAGATCGTCGTACGGTCCCCGCCTGGAAGCGAAACATGGGGCGAGGGCATCCGTCGCTCGGCAGGCGGTTGGGTCAACTATCCCGAGGTTGACGCGGTGCTTGAACAGATCCACCACGAGCGGCAGTTGGCGGGCGGAAAGTGCCAGCTTCGCTGTTCGTAGCGAAACGGCTGCGGCAAATCACCGCGAGGCTCGCGCCTCCCGCTCGCCGAGCCGTAGTGCGCGAAATCGTGTTGCGCTTACCGGACATTCGGCACGTATCCGGCCGCGTTATTCTTCGATAATCACTTCGCGCTTGCCGCGGCCGCGCTTGCCGCCGGCAAAATACGGCCGGCGCGGCGAGTCGCCCTCGATGTATTGGTCGCGGCGGAAGAAACGGTAGAAGGCCAACAGCACGAAGGCGCCGGCCGTGGCCACCGCAAAGCCCTCGGGACTGATCGGCGTCACGCGGTGGCCTTCCCAGAAGTAGGTCAGCACGCCCGAACCGATCACGCTGCCGCCAATGCCCATCAACAGCGTCGCCACCGCCCCGCCGGGATCGCGGCCGGGCATGATGGCCTTGGCCAGCAGGCCCGCCAGCGTGCCGAAACCGATCCATAGCAGGATATCGTTGGCGACCTCGTGCATGGTCTTGAACAGTTCGGCCTGGTCCATCGTGGCCCTCGATTGAAGCAGCGAGTAGATCGGCGAGATGGCGGAGTGCTGGCGGCGAACCGGACCTGCATGACGCCTTCGCAACTGACGCCCAACGAGTCGCGACCGATTTCTCTGGTCATCGGCGTTGGACGCCAGGAGCGAAGGTGCCGTCCCCCCCGAATGTCGTCGCCCGCTCATGGCTTTACCCAGAACCGGCGGCCGACACCCCGACAAAATAAGCCTGTTGCGCTGAACGAAAAAAGCGATCGCTCCAGCGGACCGATCACGCCTGCTTACGGACCGGCAGCCGGCATTCCGCCGCCTGGGGCGGGTGGCGCCGGGGCGCCTGGCAGGGGCACTGCCGCGCCGGGCAGCGGTGCCACGGCTCCGGGAGCCGGCGGAGCACCGCCTCCGGGCATGCCCGGCTGTCCGGCCAGCGCCGCGTCACGTTTGGCGGCTTGCATGGCCGCCGCTTCACGCGAGAGCTTGAATTCCGGGCCCGGCGGGAAGTATTGAACGTCGTCGGTGTACCACCAGGGGCTGGGCAGCGTTTGACCACCCACGTCGAGCTGGCATCCGCTACAACTGGCCACCAGCGCGGCCGCGATCCCCCACGCCAGCCAGTTCCGATTTGTTGCGGCCGTTTCCATCCAATCGTCTCCTGCAAATCGCAGCGCTGGTCAAACCCCGGCCGGGACAGGCGGCCGTGTTGCGCACTCGCGGCCGACGACAAATTGTCAGCCATCGTTATCGGCCCAGCAGAGACGGAAACTTTGGCATTTTCCGAATAATCGCCAGATCTTGACGAAGCCGGGCGTTTTGCCCCCCGACTGCCGTGCTGGCTGCCTGCTGCATGCGATCTTTTGCCGCCGGCCAGTTATGATTGTATGTTGACGACTGGCAGCTATCGGTTGCCAGCGAATTTCTCAAGCGCTATACACACCCACGACAGGTCAGGAACCGCCTTGATGCAGCCCAGCGCCGGCGCGGTTGCGGTTGAACGGACGGATGCGGTCGCGTCGTGCCGCCGTCGGTGGTTTGTGTGGATTACGGCCCTGGGCATGCTGGCCTGTGCGCAAACTCCTGCGGTTGCGCAGACCGCCGGCGCCACGGGCGGCGGCGCGCTCGGCGGAACCACGGGCGCGGCTTTGAACAGCGCCGTGGGCGGAGGCGGTTTCGGTTTTACCCGCACCGTACCCACGCCCGCCTATTTCGCCACGCTCAGTATCTACTACGACGGCGACTACCGCGCCGCGCTGGGCGACTTCATCAGCGAGGGTCGCGGCGGCGTCAAGAATACCACCAGTAGTTGGATCGACTCGATCTGCTACCACACGATGACCGGCGAGTGCTATTACCAACTCGGCCGGTTCCCGCAGGCCTTGGATCAATACACGGCGGCCCTGCAATTGTATGCGGCGTTCTACAACTGGATGATCCGCGTGCAATTTCCTTCGAGCATTCGCCCGGCCGGCGCCGGCAGCCTGAAGGTCGTTCCTTGGGGCCGGTCGCAGCGCAGCTTTCGGCTGGGCGCGTACCGGGATACGACGCTCATCAGCCAGGGGCAGGTGAACAACAACCAGGTCGTGCGGAGCGGCGGCGTCGTGCAGAATCCGATCTTGTTTCCGATCAACGTGCAAGAGATCGTCCGCTGCACGGTCCTGGCCCTGCGGCGACGGCGCGAACTGATGGGGCCGGCCTCGGCGTCCGACCCGCTGCACAACGAACTGATCGCCTTGCTCTCGCGCCGCCCGGGCCAGCCCAATCATTGGACCGAGGCCTGGATCGACCTGCAATTAGGCGCCGCCTTTGCCGCCGGCGGAAAAGACGCGCAGGCCAAAACGGCCTTCGAGCGGGCCGTCGTGGCAGGCGGCGAATACGATCATCCGCTCACCAGCGTCGCCCTGCTCGAACTCGGCCGCCTGGCGCTCATCGGCGGCGATTTCGGCGCCGCCGGCAAGCTGTTTGCCGAAGCCACCTACGCGGCCGTCAATTACTACGATCCCGGCGTTCTCGAAGAGGCCTTCCGTTGGGGCTACATCACGCACATGGTGGCCAACGAAAAAGGTGTCTATCCCCTGCTGCCGATGGCCGCCCAGTGGGCCCGGCTCCAGAACTCGCGGCAGTTGATGGTCTCGCTGATGACGATGCTGGCCGAAAACGCCTGCGTCACCGGCCAGACCAAAACCGCCATGAACTGGATCCACGATGCCCGCCTCGGCGTCGGCCGCGGCGACATCAACATCTCGCGCATGGGCGCGCGGCTCAACTACGTCAACGCCTTGGCCCTGTACCAGCAAGCCGACCTTACGGACGCCAACGCGGCGCTGGCGCTGGCCATGAGCTTTCAGCGCACCGGCTCGCTGTGGCTGTTTCAGATTGCGCTGGCCGACCGCCTGGCCACTACCAGCAGCGGCGGCTCCAGCCCGCGCGTGGCGATGGATATCTACGGCGCGGTGTTGCGCGATCCCACGCCCGCCGATTGGCTCGTCGACCCCATCGAATCGCTTTCAGTGCTCATGGTGCCGCATCCACTGAGCTACGAAAACTGGTTCACGGTCGCCATGGCCCGCAAAGAGCACGAGCGCGCCTTGGAGATCGCCGATCTCGCCCGGCGCCACCGCTTTTATAGCTCGCTGGAAATGGGCGGCCGGCTCTTGAACCTGCGCTGGTTGCTCGAAGGGCCCATCGAGAACCTCGATCAGCCAGCCAAACTTCAGCGGCAAGACCTGCTGGTCCGCTTCGCCGGCTACGATCAGCTCTCGGCGCAGGCCGGCAAGCTGCGGGCCGAGCTCGAGGCCATGCCGCTGGTGCCCGACGACCCGGCCGTGGCGAAAACCCAAGAGTCGAAACTGCTGAAGCTGGACGAAATCAGCGCCTCGCAAGAAGTCATCCTGCGCGAAATGGCTCTGCGCCGCGAACCGTGCAATATGGTCTTCCCTCCGTTTCGGGCCACGAAAGACGTGCAGAAATCGCTGGCTCCCGGGCAGGCCCTGCTGGCCTTCTACTGCACCACGAATCAGACCTGGGCCTTCCTGCTGACCAACGACAAATACGGCTACTGGACGCTGGCCTCACCGCAAACGATTCAGCGCCAGGTGATCACGCTGCTGCGCGATTGGGGCAATTTCGAGCAGAACAAGGAGCTGCGGCCGGTCGAACTGGCCGACACGCGCTGGCTGAAGCCCGCGCGCGAGATCCTCGAGCTGATCATGAAAGACTCCAAGGTCACGCTGCCCTACAGCTTCAAAGAACTGGTGATCGTGCCCGACAATATTCTCTGGTATGTACCATTCGAGGCGCTGCAAGTGCCGGACAAGGACGGCACCGTGGCGCTGATCACGAAGCTGCGCATTCGCTATGCGCCCACCGTCGGTCTGGCGGTGGGCGAAACGCGGCCCCGCAAGCCCGACCAGAACATGGCCGTGGTGCTCGGCCGGCTGTATCCCAACGACACCAACGACATCGCCGGCGGGGCCTTTGACGAAATCGAGCGTCGCATTCCCGGCGCCGTGGCCATCAAGGGCCGTCTGACTGTTCCCTCCGGGTTGTACGCCACGCTCTTTAAGCGGCTGATGGTTTTGGCCGAAATTCCGCCGGCCGAGGGTCACTATGCCTGGTCGCCCATTCCGCTGGACCACAATTCGCCGGGCAGCACACTGGCCAGTTGGTTCGAACTGCCGTTCGGCCGGCCCGATCAGATCATGCTGCCGGGTTTTCACACCTCGGCGGAAAACTCGCTGAAGCGCTCGGCGGCCGGCGGCGACATGTTCTATTCCGTGCTGGGGCTGATGGCCACCGGTGCCCGCACCGTGCTGATCAGCCGCTGGCGCACCGGTGGACAAAGCAGCATCGACCTGGTGCGCGAGTTCGCCCAGGAGCTGCCGCACACCACGGCTTCCGATGCCTGGCAGCGGAGCGTGCTGCTGGTGTCCGATACGACGCTCGATCCGGCGCTGGAGCCGCGCCTGCACAAGTCGGCCGCTACCGATCCGCCCAAAGCCGGGCATCCCTTCTTTTGGGCCGGCTTCCTCGTCGCCGACACCGGCGCCGAGCCGGAAGCCGACGATCCGCCGAAGAAGTAGCCGGCACATGCTGCCTGTTGTTCGCCCGCCCTCGGAACGCCGCCACGCGTGGTGCCAGCCAATCGAACGCACGGCTTC
>DATCFX010000036.1:0-5640 GCA_036509275.1 Pirellulales bacterium
GGCTGCGCTCGGTCCGCTGTGTGTCGCCGGCCGGCATCAGCGGGCCAACGGCGCGTTGGCCGCCGCGGCGGCAGAGGTCGCCGGCTGCGATCGAGCGGCGATTGCCGCGGGTTTGGCGGCTTTTCGCGGGCTGCCCCATCGATTGGAATCGCTCGGCCGACAAGGCGATCGGCATGTGGTTGACGATTCGAAGGCCACGACGCCGGACTCGACCATCGCGGCGATCGAGGCCATCGATCACCGAGCCTGGTGGATGATCGGCGGCGCCGACAAAGGCTCGGACTTCGAACTACTGCTCGAGCGCCTGGCAGACTCTGCCGCAGGCGCAGCTTTTTACGGCGCGACCGGGCCTCGCTTGTTCCAGTTGGCCAAGGCATGCTGGCCACAACTGAACTGCACACTGCGCGAGACACTCGACGAAGCGCTCGGCTGGTGTTGGAGCTCGAGCGCGGCCGACGATTGGATCGTGCTCTCGCCGGCGTGCGCGAGTCTCGATCAGTTTCGCGACTACGCGCATCGCGGCGAAGTCTTCCGCCAGTGGTGCGCGCGGTTGGCTGGCGCCGAGCGCGCGCGGCACTGATGCCTCTTGCAACGATCTGCCGGTTTCGATAAAGTGGCGCAGTGTCGCAGGCAGCAGATCGCTCGCGCGATTTCTGTCAGCGATGCGGACCTCGACGGCCGACGGCTGTGAGGTCTCCTTGGTGGAGACCGGAGCGGCGCTGGGAGTCGTTACCTCGAGGTCTTTTTCATGCGCTGACTTGCGGCGCGCTGGCCCCGCCGGACCGCTCGCGGCGCCACTGTCACGGTGGACTGGCGGCAAGCTATAATCGGTCCTGTCGCTGGCGGCAATTTCTATTCTCCCGCACGAGTCCCAAGGCGTGGCCGGTCGAGCGCATCGCAATCCGTTTTACGTACTGCTGGTAATCGTGGGCACCGCCTTTGCGATCACCGCCTGCGCCTATGGCGTGATGACGTTTACCGAAATGCGCGGGGCTGCGCCGGCGGCCGGCCGTGGCGCACTGCTCGCCTTCATGAAGCGCCACGGGAACAGTCTGTTGGCCGGCGAGCTGCTCGTCCTGGCGGTCGCCACGACGGGGGCCATCGCCACCGATCGCTTCTGGCAACGCCGCGGCGAGAGGCAAATTCAAGACGCTGACGCGGCTCGGCCCGGCAATGGCAATCCGCTTTGATGACGCAACGTGCAAAGGCGGAAATCGAGCAGCTATGCCGGCAAATCCGGCATCACGACCGCTTGTACTACGTACTGGCCGAGCCGGAAATCTCCGATACGCAGTACGACCGGCTTATCGAGCGATTGAAAGAGCTCGAAGCGGAGCACCCGGAGCTGGTCACGCCCGACAGCCCCACGCAGCGCATTGGCGATCAGCCGGTGGAGTCGCTGCACTCCGTCGAGCATCGCGTGCCGATGCTCTCGATCGAGAATACCTATAGCCTGGAGGAGTTGCGCGCCTATGGCCAGAGGGTCGGCAAGCTGCTGCCGGGCGAAGAAGTCGGCTGGGTCGTGGAGTTGAAGATCGACGGCGTGGCGGCGGCGGTGACTTACGAGCATGGCGTGCTGGTTTCTGGCGTCACGCGGGGTAATGGCCAGGTGGGCGACGACATTACCCACAACATCCGCACGGTGGTCGACGTGCCGCTCAAGTTGGAAGGCCGCGATCCGCCGCCGGTGCTCGAGGTCCGCGGCGAGATTTACATGACCAACTCCGACCTGGTGCGGCTCAACCAGGAGCAAGACCGCCAGGGCCTGCCGCCGTACGCCAACCCGCGCAACGTGGCGGCCGGCAGCATCCGGCTGTTGGATCCGCGGCAGTGCGCCGCGCGCCGCTTGCGGATGTTTTGCCACGGCGTGGGCTATGCCCAAGGGCTGAAAAGCGACAATCACATGGACTTCCTGGCCGAGTTGCGGAGCTACGGCCTGCCGGCCACGCCGCTGGTCCAGGCGTTCGCTTCGTTCGAGCTGGCGGTCGAGCATTGCCAGGAATTGGTCGCGCGGCTGCACGAACTCGATTTCGAGATCGACGGCCTGGTGCTTAAGGTGAATCGCTTCGATCAGCGCGAGCGGCTGGGCGCCACCAGCAAAAGTCCCCGCTGGCTGATCGCCTACAAGTTCGAGAAGTATGAAGCCACGACCCGGCTGCGAGATATCCGCGTACAGATCGGCAAGACGGGCGCGATCACGCCGGTGGCCGACTTGGAGCCGGTCGAACTGGCCGGCACCACGGTCAGCCGCGCGAGCCTGCACAATGCCGACGAGATCGAGCGCAAGGACGTGCGCGTCGGCGACATGGTGATGGTGGAAAAGGCCGGCAAGATCATCCCGCACATCACGCGCGTCGAGAAACACCTGCGCGCCGGCGATCCGCCCAAGTTTCAGTTTCCCAGCCAGTGCCCCCAGTGTCAGACCACGCTGGTGAAGGACGAAGGGGGCGTGTACATTCGCTGCCCCAATCCGCGCTGTCCGGCCCAGTGGAAGGAGCGGATCCGCTATTTCGCCAGCCGCAATGCGATGGATATCGAAGGCCTGGGCGACAAGCTCGTGGACCAACTGGTCGAAGCGGGGCTGGTGCGGGACTACGCCGACCTGTACCGCCTGACCGACGAGCAACTAACCAACCTGGAGCGGATGGGCCGCAAGAGCGCGGAAAAGCTACTGGCCGGCATCGAGGCCAGCAAAACCCGCGGCCTGGCGCGGCTGCTCAATGCCCTGGCCATTCGGCACGTCGGCGCGCGGGTAGGCACGACGCTGGCCGAGCATTTTGGTTCGGTCGAGGCAATGCAACCGGCGCAGCTCGATGAACTGGCCGAAGTGCCCGAGATCGGCCCGATCATCGCCCGCAGCGTTTACGATTACTTGCACAGCGCCGAGGGGCAAAGGGAACTAGCCGAACTGGCGGCGGCGGGCGTACACATGACCGGGCCGAAGCGGCCGGCCGCCAAGCTCGGCGCGCTGGCCGGCAAGACGCTCGTGGTCACTGGCACGCTGACTAAATACAAGCGAGATGAAATCGAAGCGCTCATCGCCCGGCACGGCGGGCGGGCGGCATCCAGCGTGTCGAAGAAAACCGACTACGTGGTGGCCGGCGAGAATGCGGGCAGCAAGCTGGAGAAAGCCCAGCAACTGGGCGTCGCCGTGCTGAGCGAAGCGGAATTCGACGAACTGTTGAAAAAGCACGACGGCGAGGACGCCGGTTGACGCCGCTCGCCGTGGTGCCTGGACGCAAGTGCCTGGAGCTTGAAAAATTCGCCGTGCGTTACTTTTGGGCCACGCCCAGTTCCTTGAGCTTGCCGGCGATGTCCTGGCCGTGGGTTTCGGTCTTCACCTTCTTGTCGATTTCGGCGATCTTGCCGTCCTTGTCAATGTAGAAGGTCCAACGCTGGGCCTTGCCGTTGGCTCCCAGCACGCCGAATGCGGTGGCGTTTTCGTGGGTCGGATCGCTGAGGATCGGGTAATCCAACTCTAGCTCCTCGGCGAATTCCTTGTTCAGTTCGGGCGTGTCGCAACTAGCGGTGAAGTACGCCACATCATACTTGCGCAGCGCCTCGCCATTGGTCCGCATCGATTTGCACTCTTTGGTGCAGCCCTTGGTCTTGGCCTTGGGGAACCAGGCGATGACGACCGCCTGCTTGCCTTTGTATTCGTCCCGAGTGTGCAGCTTGCCATCGCTGCCCTGCATCGAAAAATCAGGGGCCGGATCGCCCGGCTTCAATTCGGCGGCATCGGCCGGAACGGCCATCGCCGCGGCGAGCAGCGCGCTGCACAAGAACATCGAAATTCGCATGGTTTAGGACTCCTAACAGGGGTGGGATTGAGCAGGAGGGAAGGACCGCGTGCCGACATAGCGTAACACGCCGAAATCCGGAAATCCACGGTGTCGGGTGTCGGCGCGCGTGGCCGGCCCTGTGGCGATGGCGGCAACTACGGCGGTGCGTCTGGCAGGGGCGGTTCGCGGTTCTCGCCGGTGTGGTAGCGGTGCAATCGCCGGCGGAGGGCTCCGAGCACCCGCCCGCAGCGCGGATACCGCTCTTCGAGATGGGCCAGAAGCCGCACCATCTTCGGCACGTCGAAGCCCAACAGCACGGCGCCGGGAATCAGAAACAGCCAGCCCGGCAGGATCGGCATCAGTAAGCCGACGATGCCCAATAGCACCAGCAGAACGCCGGCCACCCGGCGAATGATCGCTTGAGCGTGATGGATCATGCGGCGCGAATGGAGCGTCTGGCGTTGGCGAATCGGAACGACCGCCATCTATCGTAGCGCTTGCCAGCCACCGAAGCCACCCCGCGAAACCGAGCCGCTGCCCAGCAGGGGTGAGCGTCTCAGATGTAGGTGGGAAATACAGGCGAGCCCCGAAGGGGCGGAAGTCGTTAGCCAGGGGCGAAAGCCCCTGGGAGGATGTGCGGCGTTATGTCCCTTAGCCCCGGAGGGGCGGCAGAGAACTACTGACGCCCCTTCGGGGCTTGCTGCATTTCTGCACTGATCGTCCAGGGGCTCACGCCCCTGGCTAACGACTTTCGGCCCCTTCGGGGCGTAGAACCAAGTCGGCGGCCCTACCTACAAATAAGACGCTCACCAGCCCAGCAGCCGGACCCCTTGGCCTGCCGCGTAAGATAGAAGCGGGATAGGTCCCAGCACCGCCAGCAGCCAACAAATAAGGAGCGACCGAAAAATAACTTCTCCGCATCCCCTCTCCCCTTGCGGGAGAGGGCAGGGTGAGGGGGCGGGAAAAATGGAAGTTATTTTTCGGTCGATCCTAACTCCGATGGACACGATTTTTACGATCGGACATTCCACGCGTTCCGCCGAGCAGTTCCTCGAGTTGCTGCGCGCCAGCGGCATCCGGCGGCTGGTCGATATTCGCCGCTTTCCGGGCTCCCGGCGCTATCCGCATTTCGCCAAGGCAAACATGGCCGAGTGGCTGCCCGCGGCCGGGGTGGATTATATCCACCATGTCGAGTTGGGCGGCCGTCGCCAGGGACGCGGCGATTCGCCGCATGTGTTTTGGCAAAACGAATCGTTCCGGGCCTATGCCGACTACATGGACACGCCCGAGTTTCGCCAGGCGCTGGGGCAGTTGATGATCGAGGCCCGTGAGCAGCCGACGGCGATCATGTGCTCCGAAGCGGTTCCCTGGCGCTGCCATCGCCGGCTGGTGGCCGATGCGCTGGTGGTTCACGGCTTCGAAGTGCAGGATATCATGGACAGAGGCACGCGGCCGCACGTGCTGAATCCCCACGCGCGGGTGATCGACGCGGATCGGCTGGTCTACGATCAAATTGATCCGAACCAGGCGAAGCTATTCGACTAAAAATAGGTTATGATCGGGGGCGGCTGGAAGTCCCTTTTTTTTTCATCGCGACGGCCGGAAGCAGGAAACAACGATGGACCAGAACAAGCCGATCCGTGTAGGTGTGTTCAGCACAATGGCCCAGGCCGACCATGCCGTTCGGGACCTGCTGGCCGCTGGATTTACCAAGGACCACATCACCGTCATCTGTTCGGACAAGTTTACCGAGCAGCATTTTCACCAATACGATCATCAGCAGCCGGCGGGATCGCACACCACCTCGGCCGCAACTGCCGGCGGCGCCATCGGCGCCCTGCTCGGCGGACTGACGGCG
>DATCFX010000037.1:0-5108 GCA_036509275.1 Pirellulales bacterium
TGTGAGCACCGTCGAGCGTGCCATTGAACGTGATATTTCCGTCGGCGGCCGAGAGCGTGGCGTCGGCTGCCAGCGTGATGGATCCGCCGTAGGTCTGATTGCCGGTGGTTGTAACGTTGGCAAGGCTGACGGCCGTGGCCATGATCGAAACGCTGCCGGCCACGAGGCTGGCCGGCAGAGTCACGGCATCGTTGCCGCTGCCGGTGATGGAAACCAGCCCCGAGGCATTGAGCGCTCCGAGGTTCACCTGGTCGCTCGAATACGAGCCGCCGGCATCGACGGCGACGGTTTGCAGCGCTGTGAAACCGGTTGCAGCGCTGACGCCCGTAAGATCGATGACCTTGTCGTAGGTGCCGGACGTGGCCGTGACGTCGATGGCCGTCACGGCGCTGGCGGACACGGCGCCGGTCGTTGGGTTCGCGCCATTCACCAGCACGTCTCCGCCGGAGGTGGTGACGGTGACGTTTTGCGAGCCGTCGACGTCGACCGTCAGCACTCCGGACGCGAAGGCGTCGGTCGTGACCTTGGCCAGGATTTGAATCACGATCGAGGCGGTGTCCGTGGCGGTGGAAAAGGCCGTGTTGCCACCGCTCGTGGTAGTGCTGACGAGGGCTCCCGCCGTGCCGCTGGACTGATTCCAGGCCCGATATGTGAACGTGGCCGTGCCGGTGTCTACGCCGTCGGGGATGAACCGCACCTGGTCGGCGGCGGCCAGCAGCAGCGATTGAGTGCTGCTGACGGCGGGGAAGCTGCTCCAGTTCACGCCATCCAGCGAGTATTGCCAGGAGCCGCCGGGGCTGGATGACCCAGTCACGGCGATCCCGAATTCGAGGTTGTCGTCGGTGATTGAGTCGCCGATGATCGTCGCCACCGATTCGACGGCACTGCTGGGCTGGTTCTCGATCACCGGAGAAAAAGTCGGCGCGATCGGCGTCAGCACCGGCGCCGTGCCGATCGAGCTGACTTTGCTAACCGTGCCAGCGGTAGACGTGAGCGTCACGCCGCTGGCCACCGTCACCGGCAGGGTATAGAGCTGATTGCCGCTGGTCGTGACATTGGCATTGATCGCCTCACCGCCGCTCGAGCTGATCGACAGGCTGGCCAGCGGCTGGTTCGAGCCGATCGGCCCGCCCAACGTCGTGAGTCCACCGCCGACGACGTTCAAGGCGAATGTGCCATCCACCTGGCCCAGGTTCACGGCCCCGCTGACGTTGATCGCCGAATTGCCCAACAGCGTGGTGGAGTTGCTGATGCTCAGCGCGCCATTGGTGGTTGTTATAACGCCGTCCAGTTGCACGCTGCGGTCGCCGTAGGTCTGTGCGCCGACCGTGGTGACGCTTTGTAATGAAATCGCTGCGCTGGCGGACGTGAACGAGGCCAGCGGGATCGAGCCGCCCACGGCCGCCGCGAAAGTCGTCGCCTGCCACGGATTCGGGCTGATCGTCAGGCTGTAGTCGCCGTTGACCGTGCCGTCGAAATTGATGTTGTATCCGCTGGTGCCGATCGTCGTGTTCGACTCCAGCACCACCGGACTGCCGAAGGTGATGCCGCTGTTCGTGTTGATCAAGCCGCCGGCCAGCACCGTCAATTCGCCGGCGGAGATCGTCAAACTGTTCAGCCAGTTCGTTGCGCCGACGGTCCCGTCAAAGATCGTTTGACCGGTCGTGTTGATCGTCAATGCGCCACCGTCGACCGTGCTGGCAAAGGTGACATTGCCGCTGCCGGCATTGATCGTGGTGCCCACGAGCGATACCGGGTTGTTGTAGGTCTGATTGCCGGTCGTGCTCGCGTTGCCCAAGCTGGTCGTGCCCGCGGCATTGGTGGTCACGCTGGCCAGGGGCGTGTTGCTGCCCAAGTTCGATAGGCTAATTAGTCCGGAAGAATCGAACACGACGCTATACGGGCCGTCTAGCCCGGCAATTTCGATCGCCGCGGTTCCTGCATTGAACGTCGTGTCGCTGCCGATCACCATGTCGCCGCCGTAGTTCTGCGGGCCGGTGCTGCTGATCGATCCCCCGGCGAAGCCGAAGTTGAACGGAATGTTGGCGTTGATCGAAGCCAGCGGCGTATTGGCGCCGATCGAACCGTCCAGCGCCAGGCTCCAAGTATCGAACGTCAGGCTGTAAGGGCCGTCCACGGCGTGCATCGTCACCAGGCCCGTGCCGGCCGACAAAGTCACGTTGGCTCCCAGCGTTACCGGGTCATTGAAAGCCATGCCGCCAAAGGAGCCGCTCGTCACCGAGGCGTCCAGCACGGTGCTGCCCGCCGAGTCGGTGGTCACGGATGCGGGCGCGGTCTTGCCTCCCACAGTGCCGCCGAACGTCGTCACTCCGGAACTATCGACGGTCAGATTGCCACCGCCGTCGAGCGTCCCGGCGAACGTGATATTGCCGCTTCCGGCCGAGAGGGTCGCGTTGCCTGCAAGCGTGATGGCGGCATTGTAGGTCTGAGTCCCGGTCGTGATGACCGACTGCAAACTCACGGTGTTGGCCGTGATCGACAGGCTGCCGGCCACGAGTTTGGTCGGCAGAGTCACGGCGTCGCTGCCGCTGCCGGTGATCGACACCAAACCCGAGGCGTCCAGCTCGCCCAGCATTACCTGGTCACCGTAGTACGAGCCGCCCGCGTTGATCGAGACGGTCGCCAGAGACGCAAACCCAGCACTAGCGCTGACGCCGGTCAAATTGAAAATGTTATCGTAGTTGCCCGCCGTGGCGATGACGTTGATGGCCGTCACGGAGTTGGCGGCCGCTACCCCGGTCGTCGGGTTCGCGCCATTGACCAGCACATTCCCGCCGGAACTGGTGATGGCAACGTTCTGCGAACCGTCCACGTCCACAGTCAAGACGCCGGCCGAGAAGGTGTCGGTGGTGACGATCGGCACGATCTGGACCGCGATCGAGGTCGTGTTCGTCGCGGCAGAGAACGCGGTGTTGCCGCCATTGCTGCTGGAGTTTGCCATTGCCCCCGGCGTGCCAGTCGCCTGGTTCCAGGCCCGATAGGTAAAGCTCGCGGTGCCGGTGTCGCTGCCGTCGGGCATGAATCGCAGCAGATCGCTGGAAGCCAGCAGCAACGATTGGGGGGCCGAGACAGCGCCGAAGTCCGTCCACGTCGTGCCGCCCAACGAGTATTGCCACGAGCCGCCGGGGCTCGACTGCCCGTTGACGGCGATGCCGTACTGGCCGTTGTCGTCCGTAATCGAGCTGCCGATCATCGAGGCGACCGATTCAACCGAGCTCGTTGCCTGATTGACAATCACGGCCGAAAGCAGCGGCGCCATCGGTGCCAGCACCGGCGCCGTGCCGATGGTGGCCACGTTGCTGACGACGCCGGCCGTGGATGTCAGGGTAGCGCCGGAGGCCACGGTCACCGGGAGCTGATAAATCTGGTTGCCGGTCGTCGTGACGTTGCTGTCGATATCGATGCCGCCGGACGAGTTGACCGTGATGCTGGACAGCGGCGTCGCACCTCCGATGGTCCCGGCCAAGGTGGCAATTCCGCCGGCGACGATGTTGAGTCCGTAAGCGCCGTCCACGCCTTCCAAGCTGACGCTGTTGGCGCTGATTGCGGTATTGCCCAAGAGCGTAGCATCACGTCCGATGCTCAGCGCGCCGTTGCTCACGGAATACAACCCGTCGAGCTGCACGGAGTAGTCATCGTAGGTTTGCGGGCCGGTGGTGAAGACGCTTTGGAGCGAGATCGTTGGCCCATTGGCGACGAACGAAGCGAGCGGTGTGGCGCTGCCCACGGCTCCATTGAAAGTCGCGCCCTGAATGAGCGTCAGGCTATACGCGCCGTCGACGGTGCTGTTGAACTGCACACCGCCATTATCGATCGCCAGCGCCGAGCCTAACACGACCGGGTTATTGAAGGTCGTGCCAAAACTCGTGCTGATGGACCCGCCGGCCAGCACGATCGTACCGCCCGCGTCGGTTAACAGGCCGGCCAACGCGTTCGTTTCGCCAATCGGACCGTTGAACGTCGTCGTGCCAGTGGTGTTGGTCGTCAGGCCGCCCGAGTTGATGGCTCCGTTGAAGGTGATATTGCCGCTGCCGGCCGAAAGCGTCACGCTCCCGGCAAGAGTGACGGCGGCGCCGTAGGTCTGATTACCGGTCGTGGTCACCGACCCCAGGCTCAGCGTCGTGGCGGTAATCGAAACGCTGCCGGCCACGAGACTGGCCGGCGTGGTCACCGCGTCGCTGCCCGTTCCGGTCACCGACAACGCTCCGGACGCATTGAGGGTGCCCAGCTTGACCTGGTCGCCGAAATACGAGCCGCCCGTGTTGATGGACACGGCGGCGAGGGAAGTGAATCCGGTTGCCGCGCTGACGCCTGTCAAATCAAAGACATTGTCGTAGTTGCCCGCCGTGGCATTGACATCAATGGTCGTCACCGCGCTCGCCGGCGCGGCGCCGGTGGTCGGATTGGCGCCATTGACCAGCAGGTTTCCGCCAGAACTGCTGATCGTCACGTTCTGCGCCCCGCTGACGTTTACCGTCAAGGTGCCGCCCGAGAAGGTGTCGGTCGTGATCACCGCAGCAACCTGGACGATGATCGAAGCTGTCTGGCTAGCGGTCGAGAAAGGGGTGCCCGTGCCGTTGACGGTCGTGTTGACAGTGGTTCCTGACGTCCCCCCGGTTTGGTTCCAGGCAAGATACGTAAAACTCGCCGTGCCGGTGTCGGTGCCGTCGGGAGCAAAGCGGACCAAATCGTTGGCCGCCAGCAGCAAAGACTGAGTGCTGGACACCGTACCGAAGTTCGTCCAGCTTGTTCCATTGGTCGAATACTGCCAGGAACCTCCCGGAGACGACACGCTGGTGACGGCGATGCCGTCGACCGGATTGTTGAAGACACTGGGGCTGCCGACGAGCCCGGAAACCACCGTGGATGAGCTGCCGGCGGCATTTGCAGCCACCGGCGCCAAGGCGGGCACGACCGGGGTCAGCGCCGGCGTTGTTCCGTTGGCCGCTACAAAGGCCACTGACCCGCCGGTGGATTTTAAGGTGGCAGCCGCGGCAATCGTCGTGGGCTGGCTATAGGTCTGATTGCCGCTGGTGGTAATGCTGGCCTCAAGGCCGACTCCGCTGGACGATATCGCGGCGAGGCTG
>DATCFX010000038.1:0-3449 GCA_036509275.1 Pirellulales bacterium
CTGCGCAAGTGGCCGCGCGCCACGGTGCCGGGCACCAGGTCGCGGGCCGAACGGCCATCGTCGAAAAACGTCGACTCGTCCAACGGCTTATAGCTCGGCTGCTCAGCCATCTGCTGCTGGCAACCGGAGAGCAGCAGTAAAACAAGAACCGCCGCAGCGCAGCGTGCCCCCCTCTCCCCTTGTGGGAGAGGGGTCGGGGGTGAGGGGTTGGAGCACGGACGGCTTGCCCCGACTATTTGCCTCCGTTGTTGCGAAGCAACACGTCGTCGCGCCAGCTCCGCTCCCACCAGGGGAGAGGGCAGGCAGGCGGACGCTCCCTTACGGTCGCGGCTCGTTTCGCGGCTCGTGATGCTCGTGATGTAGTTCGTGACTTGCATAAAAACGACTCAGCCGGCGCTGGCTTCCTGGCCTTCGGCGGTGGCGGCGACCAATTCTCCGGCGGAGGGCGGCGCATCGACAATCTGATAATGCGGAACTTCGATGATCGGGCCGTGCGGACCCAGACGCTCGAGAAACTCGGCCGTGAGGCGCGGATCGAACTGCGGATCGGTCGCCTCAATGCACAGAAAAAAACGGTCCTGGCTGGCCCGGGCGAATTCCGGCACGTTGAACAGTGGATGATGCGGATGCGGCAGCCCGTTGAGAAACAGCATGCTCAAAAAAGCCGCAAACGACGCGACCAGCACCAGCAACTCGAACGTGATGGGAATAAATACCGGCCAACTGTTGAGCGGGCGGCCGCCCACGTTGAACGGGAAATCGACGGCCATCGACCAGAACTGCATCAAGAAGCCGACGCCCGCTCCGACCAGGCCGGCAACCAGTACGACCGAGGGTATCCGCGAGCGCCGCAGGCCCAACTCCTCCGCCAGCCCTTCGACCGAATACGGCGTGTAGGCATCCATCTGGCGATAGCCGGCCTCGGCGGCGCGGCGCGTGGCATCGAGAATCTGCTGCGCCGTGACAAACTCGACCAGCAGTCCGTAGAGGGCGGTCTGCGGCATCTAAGTCCCCTCCTCGCGGCCATGCGCACCGGGCAGCATGGCCCGCAGCTCGGACATCGAAATCATCGGCAAAAAGCGGCAGAACAGCAGGAAGGCTGAGAGGAACACGCCGAGCGAACCCAGGTACGTGAGGATGTCCCAGACGGTCGGCCGGAAGATGCCCCAACTGCTGGGCAGATAATCCCGGCTGAGCGAACTGCTAATGATCATGTAGCGCTCCATCCACATGCCCGCCAGAATAATGATCGAAACCGCCAGCAGCACGAACTCGTTGCGGCGCGGGCGACGGAACCAGAAGATTTGCGGCGCGAGCACGTTGCAGAAAATGATGGCCCAAGTTATCGGCGCGTATTGGGCCACGCCGATGAGCCGGTTGAAGTACAGGTAGCCTTCGACGTTCTCGCCGCCGTACCACGACATCGTTTGCTCGCTCAGATAGCCGTACGAAGTGAGGAAGCTGGTGGTCAGCAGGATCTTGGCCATCACGTCCAGGTGGTCGATTGTGATCAGGTCCTTGACCTTGTAGAAGTGCCGGATCGGAATGCACAGCACGATGACCATCGCAAAGCCTGAAAAGATCGCCCCGGCGACGAAGTACGGCGGAAACACCGTTTCGTGCCAGCCCGGCATGACGGAAACGGCAAAGTCCGAACTGACGACCGAATGTACCGACACCACCAGCGGCGTGGCCAGACCGCCCAGCAGCAGGTAGGCCATTTCGTAGCGGTGCCAATGTCGGGCCGAGTTGCGCCAGCCCAGCGCGAGCATGCCGTACACGACGCGGCCCAGCTTGCTGGTCGAGCGGTCGCGGAGCGTGGCCAGGTCGGGCACCATGCCCATGTACCAGAACAGTAGCGAGACGGTGAAGTACGTGCTCACGGCGAACACGTCCCAGACTAGCGCGCTGCGGAACTGCGGCCAGAGACGCATCGTGTTGGGATATGGCAGCAGCCAGTAGAAGTACCAAGGGCGGCCCAAGTGCAGCAGCGGAAACATGCCGGCGCACATCACGGCGAAGATGGTCATCGCCTCGGCGATGCGGTTGATGCTGGTGCGCCATTTTTGGTGCATCAGCAACAGAAAGGCCGAAATCAGCGTGCCGGCGTGCCCAATGCCGATCCACCACACGAAATCGGTGATGGCAAAGCTCCAGCCCACCGGGATATTGATACCCCAGATGCCGACGCCGCGCACCAGTAGATAGATCACCACGCAGCCAAACAACAGCATCAGCGCATTGCCGAAGCTGAACAGCGCCAGCCAGCCGGTATGCGTGTGCCGCCGCAGCACCAGCCCGCTGACCTGTTGCGTGATGCTGGCGAAATCGTGCCCGACCGGCGTATAGTCCGGTCCGATCAGGTCACGATGCGCGTCTACCAAAGTTTCAGCCATATTGCATCCGGGCTCGAACCCCACCCGGCATAAATGCCGGGGCTAAATAAATATTGTCACATCGCCAGCTTTTCACTTTTCACTTTTCACTTTTCACTTTTCACTTTTCACTCAACTTCGCATTCGGGTTCCGCACCGCCGCCAAATACGTGGTCCGCGGCAGCGTGTTCACGTCGGCCAGCAGGCTATAGTTCAGCGGCTGATCTTTCCACCCGTGTACCTGGCTGGTCGTGTCGTTGAGATCGCCAAACGAAATGGCCGTGGCCGGGCAAGCGGCCTGGCAGGCGGTGAGGACTTCGCCGTCGGCGATCGGCCGACCTTCGGTGTCGGCATTGATGCTGGCGTGGCGGATGCGCTGCACGCAGTACGAGCACTTTTCCATCACGCCGCGCGAGCGCACCGTCACGTCGGGGTTGTACTGCAAGCGCAGCGTGGGCGTGTGGTAGTCGGCATAGTGGAAAAAGTTGAACCGCCGCACTTTGTACGGGCAATTGTTCGAGCAGAACCGCGTGCCCACGCAGCGGTTGTAGATCATTTCGTTGAGGCCCTCGGAGCTATGAACCGTGGCCTCGACGGGACACACGTATTCGCACGGCGCGTTCTCGCAGTGCATGCAGGGCAGCGGCTGGAAATAGAACTCCTGGGGATCGTCGGCGGTTCCGGTGGAGTAGCGATCGACCCGGATCCAGTGCATTTCGCGGCCGGCGGCCACCTGCTCTTTGCCGACCACGGGAATGTTGTTCTCCGCCTGGCAAGCCACGACGCAGGCGTTGCAGCCGATGCAAGCCGACAGATCGATGGCCATGCCCCATTTGTGCTTGGGCGCCTCGTAATCGAAGCCTTCGTACAGCGTGGCGATGGCCAGCGAGCCGCGCGCGGTCTGCTCCTCGCGCTGCTTGCGTTCCGGTTCGGCCGCGAAATCAGGATGATCGCGAAATTCGCCCAGCGTCGCCGAGCGCACCACTTCCCGGTTTTCCATCAAGTGATGCTGCTGAGTTCCGGCCAGCAGATACGTGTCGTCGGTAGTCACGACCTCCAACCCCGCGGCAAACC
>DATCFX010000039.1:0-10456 GCA_036509275.1 Pirellulales bacterium
CGTTGCGGACCGCGTCGTCGAGCGTTTCGCCCCCCGAGAAGCAGCCGGGCAGATCCGGCACCGTCACGCCGTAGCTCGACTTGGGATCTTTGTGGATGACGACGGGATAAATCATGGCCACCTCCAGCCGGCTTGGCGAAAAATGCTCCGGAGCGTCCCGGTCGGGACGTCTCGCAAGGGATGCGGCACGGTCACTGTGCCAGGGAGCGTCGGGTGCTCGAATTGATGGTGGCTGCCGCGCACGCGGCTCAGGCGCCATCCCGCATGCATCAGCCGGCGGATGACTTCCCTGCTGTGCATGCTCCGATCGTACACACTATACACACGCGAGGCAATCGGGCGCGGAGCTTGATTTCGCGCCATGCGGCGGCCGCGCCGTGACGGTCGTGGACTTCAAGCGTACGGACGAACTGCGCCGTGTGGGCGGCTCTAGCGATAGACGCTAGTGGTGGTTTCGGTCCAGCCGACGATGGGGGTTTCGGGGCTGAGAATGAAGATCTCAACGCGGCGATTGCGGTGACGGTTGGCCGCCGTGGTGTTGCTGGCGATCGGCTCGTGACGCCCGTAGCCGGCCACGCCCACCTGGTCTTCGCGCAGACCCTGATGCTGCAAGTATTCGGCCACGTGCAAGGCCCGGGCCGTGCTCAGGTACCAATTGTCGGGATAGTGCTCGCGCGTGTCCCGCTTGGCCACCTGCCGATTGTCGGTGTGGCCGACCACCATGATCCGAAAATTACGGGCCTCGGCCGATTTGAGCAGCCGGGCCAGCTCGTTGAGCTTCTGCCGCGACTCGGGAGCCAGCGAGGCTTCGCCGGTCTCGAACAGCACGTCGGTATCGAGCTTGCAGATGCCCGAGCGCGGGTCATAGCGCAGCGCCGGGTAGCGCTGGCAGAGTTCGCGGAGCCGGCGATCGGAGCCTGGGCGCAGGCCGGTGGAATCGGCCACGAGGCCATCAAGTTGCTGGTTTAACTGCTCGCGTTCGTGTTCGTAGTTGGTGACGCGTTTGTGTTCGAGGCCGGCTTGTTCCTCGACCAGGGCCAGCTCTTCCTCGGCCTTGATCAGGCGGTCTTCGACGGTGCGGTTGTGAGCCCGGAGATTGGCGATTTCGGCCAATTGTGCCTGCGTCTGTTCGGCCAGCGCGCGGCCGCGGTTCTCGGAGGCCGACAACTGGCTGCGGGGCACAAACTGGCAACCGGTGGCCGTGCCGCAGCCGGCCCAGAGGGCCACGAGCAACGCCGCTTTTGTCCGCGACATGAGATTCGACTCCTTTCGAATCCGCCGCCGAGCCCGGCCTTCAGTGGCCGGCTCGCGCGGGGTTTATTTGATCAGCGTTTTGAGAATCACGCTGTTGACGCCATAGGGGCTGTCCCAGCTCCACATATTGCGGACGACGTCGTACATCATGATGCCGCAAACGACCAAGGCAATGCTGCACACGGCCAGTCCGGCCACGGAGAGGGCCGAGAACTGCACCTCGGGCTGGGCCGGCACCATCATCTGGCCGCCGCCGCCCATCGCGGCTCCGCGCGGGGCGGGCGCTTCGCCGCCCAAGCCGCCGAGCCCTCCCAGCGGCGATTCTTCTTCGACCAGCATCGACGAGTTCAGGCCGGGAACCTGGCTCGCCAGCAGCGTGGCCGTGGCGTCGTCGAACTCCCCCTCGGTGTCGAGCATGATCACCTGGGAGCCCGAATCGGATTCGTCTTCGGCGGCTTCTTCCAGCGGGGTGAGCAGGAAGTCGTCGTCGGCCTTGAGCTCGGCACTTTCGCTGGCCGAAAAATCGGTGGTTTGCAGCATGGCGTCGCTGCCTGACAGATCGATCGGCTTATCGAGCGACAAGCCGCTATCGCTGGGATCGATCAGCAGAATACCGCTGTCGCTGGGGCGGTGCGTGATATCGCTGCCCGAGCCGCCGCTACCTGCGCCGCCCAGCACGTCGTCGTCGGCCAGGTGCAGGCTGGAGTCGCCGGAAGTGCCTTCGTCGGCCAGGAGCAGGCTTTCGCCGCCCAGGAGGCTCGAGCCGCCCGAGGGGGCACCGCTCAGATCGACCATGCCCGGGCCGCCGAGCAAAGCGCTTTCGCCGAGGGCCAATTCGCTGCCGCTTTTGAGCATCGTGGGCGATTCGGCCAGATCGATCGGCAGTTCGCTCGGCGAGGACAAGACATCATCGTCGGGCGGGGCCAGAACCACATCGCTCGATGGCCCGCGAACGTCGCTCGATGGCCCGGGCTCGTCGGCCGAAACCAGAATAATGTCGCTGCCCAGACCCAGGCTGCTGCCCATGGCCAGATCGTTGCCCAGACCCAGGCCGCTGCCTGGCCCGGCGTCGCTGCCTGGCCCCGCATCACTTGCGCCGGCCAACGCGTCGGAACCGCCGGCCAGGTGCAATCCGCTGCCGACGTCGCTGCCCAATCCCAAGCCGCTGCCGGGATCGCTGGCCAGACTCAGCCCACTGTCGGCGCCGCTGCCGAGTGACAGACCGCTGCCGAGTCCCAGACCGCTGCCCACGCCGCTTCCGGGCACGAATTCGACATCGGTCAGTCCCAGGCCGCTGTCGGCGGCTGCGGGCTTTGCCGGCTGGCCGATGACGGTGCCCGAGCCGCCGGGGTTGGATGCGCCTAGCTTAATGTCGCTGAGATGAATGCCGTCGTCGCCCTCGGACGCGAGTCCGCCGGAGAGCAGATCGTCGTCGCTCGAGCTGCCGGCAGCCGCGCCGCCGGAAGCCTGGTCCTGCTTGAGACGTTCGACATCCTCGGGCTTGAACTTCCAACTGGCGCCATCGCGGTAGCCGTAGATTTGTTGGCGCAGGCGCAGCTCGGTGAGCGCGTCGTTCGAGACGCCCAGCAGTTTCGCGGCTTCATCGAGGGAAAGGAACTTACTGGCCATGCCGATCTCCGAATCAACAGTCCCGGCTGCCCCCGGTCGGGGCGGCGCGAGCGAAATTTGATCCGCCGGCAAGTACGGTTCCCGATCGAGCCAGCGGGCGTGTTAGTGTTGTTCCAACATCGAGCGGATTTCACGCGGCAGTGGGCTGGCCGCGTTGAATTCCGACATCTGCAAGTCCCAGTGAAAATTGCGCACGCTTTTGAGCGCAATTTCCCCGGTAATATTGTCGACGTGATAAATGCCCATCACATGCGTGCGGGGATCGATCAACGTCAACTGCTGACGATGCTCGCCCAGCGGTGCGGCGAGCGTAATCAGTTCTCCGGCCGAGCCGACTCCCGGTGGGGAAGCAACAACCGCCGATGCGTCGCGGGCGCCGGCCGCCGCGAGCACCACGACACCCAAAACCGTCAGAGCGCCAACCACCGCAGCTTTCATAGGTCACCCGAAGCTGTTGGTATTTGCGAGATTGGCTCTCAGAAACCATTCTAAGAGCCGCCTACCGCGATTCAAGAAAAATGCGAGTGCAGTTGTCCTACTATGCCTATTTTGTCGTGACCCGGACCAACCGAAACGGCGGCGGAGTCTAAAACCGGCCTGGACTTGCCGTGAATGCAGTGCGTTAACTTATTAAATTGCAATCAGTTACAGCGAATCATGCGCGAGCGGGAAACCCGCCCGGGCAAGCGACTGCGAGACATGGCAAGCGAAAGATGGGCAGAGTTGTGCGGCGAGAGTCTAGCCATCGGTAGGGCGTGCTTCAAGATCAGCTCGGCGGCGCGGCGGCGCGGGGATCGGGGGTAAAAAGCCGCGACCGGTGGTCGCGGGGCGCAACCGGGGCCCCCGCGACCACCGGTCGCGGCTTTATGTCGGCGTCACCGCTGGCCGCCATCTGCGGTCGCGGGGGCCACAGGCGTCAACTAGAATGGCCGCATGACTTCCACACCGCCACCTGCGACCGTCGGGCTGCTGCTAAGCGGCGGCCTGGACAGCGCCATCTTGCTCGGCCAATTGCTCGAGCAGGGCGAAACGGTGCAGCCGTTTTACATCTGCTCGGGCTTGTTCTGGCAGGACGCGGAACTGCAAGCTGTGCGCGATTATGCGGCTGCCTGGTCCGCAGCCGCGCTGCGGCCGTTGGTGACGCTGGATTTGCCGTTGGCCGACGTGTATGGCGAGCACTGGTGCGTCACTGGCCGGCAAGTGCCGGACTCCGGCAGCCCAGACGAGGCGGTGTACTTGCCGGGGCGCAATGCGCTGCTGGTGGTCAAGGCGGCGCTGTGGTGCCAGTTGCACCAGGTGCCGACGTTGGCCTTGGGGACGCTGGCGTCGAATCCGTTTGCCGACGCCACACCGGCGTTTTTCCAGGATGTGGAGACGGCCCTCAATCGCGGCGACGGCTCGCGGCTGAAGATCGTGCGCCCGCTGGAGCAACTCAATAAACGGCAGGTGATGGAGTTGGGCCGCAGTTATCCTTTGGCGCTGACGTTCTCGTGCATTTCGCCCTCCGGCCGGCAGCATTGCGGCTCGTGTAACAAGTGCGCCGAACGACAGGCGGCATTCCGGCTGCTGGGCACAGGCGATCCCACGGAATATGCCGCCGAGCGGCCGGTCGAACAGTACAACCGGTTGGCCTCTTAAAAACCCGTAGTGAGGTGCTTCGACGTGTTTCGCGTGACCCGGGAAATCGACTTTTGCTATGGCCACCGGCTGCTCAATTACAGCGGCAAGTGCAAATACCTGCACGGCCACAACGGCCGGGCGGTGATTGCGATCGAATCGCCCGAGTTGGACGAGCGGGGCATGGTGCTGGATTTCTCCGATATCAAGAACGTCGTCAGCAATTGGATCGACCAGAACCTGGACCATCGGATGTTGCTGCACCGCGACGACCCCGCGGTGCCGGTGCTGCGCGAGATGGGCGAGCCGATGTATCTGCTGGACACGAATCCCACGGCCGAAAACATTGCCCGGCTGATCTTCGAGTTTACGGCCTCGCAGGGGTTCCCGATCGTCGAAGCCCGGCTGTGGGAAACCCCGCGCTGCTTCGCGACGTACACGGGCAGTTAGCCGCGGGACTTGTCCCGCGCGCCTTTCGGGGTGCGTATTTTTCGAGTTGAACATGGTCCTGGCATTCCATTGCATTTTCAGCACCTACGGTTTCTGGCTGCCAAATGACCCGCGCGGGTCGGGATCGGACTACGTCGCCCAGCCAGATTTGCGCCGCTTCGGGCCAGCGACCAAAACCGAATCGCGTCGGAGTGTTGCTGCGAGCCCACATGACCATGTGCAACGTCTGGCCGCGAAGAAATCACTCCGCTTTCCACCAGTTGAGCTCACGGGTCGACAGGCGTTGGCCGTGGTTAAAGGCTTTGCGAACGCCTGCGGTGAGGGGGAATATCGCGTTTATGCATGCGCGGTGTTACCCAACCATGTACAGCTGGTCATTGGCCGGCATGACCGCTCGATTCGACGCATCGTCGGACATTTGAAGAGTCGGGCCACAAGCCAGTTGAAGGTGGAGGGATTGTGGGCCGATCAACAGGGGCCGGTGTGGGGCGACCACGGCTGGAATGTGTTTCTCATGGATCGCCCCGCCGTGGAGCGGGCGATCAAGTATGTGGAAAACAACCCCGAGAAAGACGGCAAGCGGCCGCAGCGGTGGAGCATCGTGACGCCGTTCGAATAATGGGCGGATCGAGGCGCGGTGCAAGCACCGCGGCTAAATCCGCGATCCGGCTGCGGCTTGCAAACGGCTGGCATCTCGGATACTTCTGATAGGGCCGCTGGCCTCAAAATCCGGCGCTGGCAGCCGGCGGTGATTCTTTCAGCATCCAAGGACGTGCATCCCATGACCGACAGTCCCGCCCCTTCCGAGACAGCCGAGAAAAAGAAACGCATTCTGCTGGTCGACGACGACTACGAAATCATCGAGTCGATGCGGCTGGCGCTGGAGGCGCGCGGCTACCAGATCATGGTGGCCCGCGACGGCAACCAGGGGCTGGCCATGGCCGAGCGCGAAGACCCCGACCTGCTGATCCTGGACATGATGATGCCCAAGCGCAGCGGGTTCCTGGTGCTGGAAAAGCTGCGGCGGAGCCGGCCGGTGCCGATGCGGGTGATTATGATTACCGCCAACGAGGGGAGTCGGCACAAGGCCTACGCCGAGATGTTGGGTGTCGACGATTACCTCCGCAAGCCGTTCGCGATGGACCGCCTGTTGGAGAGCGTCGGGCGGCTGCTCGCGCACTAAAAACGCGGGTGTCCAGTCCGGCGGAAGCCCCGCCGATTGACGCTTCGGCTGCATTCTGGTCCGGCAACGATCAGATTCCTCGCGTCTTCCGCTGCCTACTCCTACCGCGGCGAAAAGCCTTGCGCACCAGTGGCTTGGTCGGTTTTTGAGGGCGCGCCGTTTGGCACGCTTCGTGCATTTGGCCCAAAACCGGTATTGTCGCGATTTTGAATCGTGGCAATACTTGAGATAGGTTGGGGTCGAAACGGTCCTGACCCGGGCGGTTTGCCCCTAGCGAACCGGCCGAGCCAGAGCCCAACGCCTTTTTTCCTCGGCATGCGAGAAAAAGCCTAGAAACCTACCTGTACTTTTCGCATCGCCCTCCATTCTCTGCTGCTCTTTTCCAAGTTTCCTTCGCAGGTCGGGTTCGGCCGACGTGCATGCTGCGCAGCAGGTAAAACGCGAATCTCGATTCGCTTTCGCGTGACCGGCTGAGCGGCGTCGCCTGCCGGTTCGAGCCACATCGAGAGGCGCAGGCCCTCCCACGTTTTACCGCGCGGGGCGGCAGCGGCTCTTTTGCGTGTCTGACACTACAGACTTGCGTCGGGGACTCTGCGGGAAACGGCGCGGCGGGGCAACGCGGGGCGAAGAAAACCGGGGGTGGGTTTCGGCCCCAGCCTGCACACGCACGGACGCCAAACACGCGAACGCTTGAACGTCAAGCGACGGGAGGGATTCCGGAAGTTTTCTGAACCTAACCTGGTGCCTGCGGGGAGAACGCGCAAATGAGTGAAGGACGCTCAATCATTTCGCTGGTGGCCGACCGTCAAGACCTACAGCAGTTCCGCAAAAAGAACTGGGTCGGCTCGTTCGAAGCCTATCTCGATCTCCTGCGGACCAATCCCCGCGCGACTCGAAACGCGTTCCAACGCGTTTACGACATGATCCTTTCCTACGGCACCGAGGTCGTGGAAAAGCATCGCGAGAAGCAGGTGCGCTACCGCTTCTTCAGCGATCCCGATAACGACGGCGCCGACGCCGTCTTCGGCCTCGATCAAACGCTGGGCCTGCTGGTCAACGCCTTCAAAAGCGCGGCCAAAGGCTACGGCATCGAAAAACGCGTGCTGTTGCTGCACGGCCCCGTGGGCAGCAGCAAGAGCACCATTGCCCGGCTAATCAAGAAGGGACTGGAGCGCTACTCCGGCCACGACGACGGTGCGCTGTATACGCTCGGTTGGGCCGATCTCAAGGATGCGTCGATCGTGCAATGGTGCCCGATGCACGAAGAGCCGCTGCACTTGATTCCGCGCCGCTTTCGCGACGACGTGGCGGTCAAATTGAACGTGGACCGGCCGGCCGACGATTACCCGGTGAAAATCCAGGGCGAGTTGTGTCCCTTCTGCCGCTACGTGTACGCCGATCGGCTGAAGCACTACGAGGGCGATTGGACGCGCGTGGTCGAGGACGTCCGCGTCAAACGTCTGATTCTCAGCGAGAAGGACCGCATCGGCATCGGCACCTTCCAGCCCAAGGACGAAAAGAATCAGGACTCGACCGAGCTGACCGGCGACATCAACTATCGCAAGATCGCCGAGTACGGCAGCGACAGCGATCCGCGGGCATTTAATTTCGACGGCGAGTTCAACATCGCCAATCGCGGCGTGATCGAGTTCGTCGAGGTGCTGAAGCTGGACGTGGCCTTCCTCTACGATCTGCTGGGCGCCAGCCAGGAGCACAAGGTCAAGCCGAAGAAGTTCGCCCAGACCGATATCGACGAGGTGATCCTGGGCCACACCAACGAGCCGGAATACCGGCGGCTGCAGAACAACGAGTTCATGGAAGCGCTGCGCGACCGCACGGTCAAGATCGACGTGCCGTACGTGACGACGCTGGCCGACGAGATCAAGATCTACGAAAAGGACTACAACCGCACCCGCGTGCAGGGCAAGCACATTGCCCCGCACACGATCGAAATGGCCGCCATGTGGGCCATTCTCACGCGGTTGGAGCAGCCCAAGAACGCGAACCTCTCGCTGCTGCAAAAGCTCAAGTTGTACAACGGCAAGAGCCTGCCCGGCTTCACTGAAGACAACATCAAGGAGCTGCGCGAGCACGCGGTGAACGAGGGCATGATCGGAATTTCGCCCCGCTATGTGCAGGACAAAATCTCGAATGCCCTGGTCGCGCATCCCGAGGCCACGAGCATCAATCCCTTTATGGTGCTCAACGAACTCGAGACCGGGCTCAAGCACCACAGCCTGATCACCGCCGAGGAAACGCGCAACCATTACCGCGAACTGCTGGGCGTGGTGAAAGAAGAGTACGAAAACATCGTGAAGAACGAAGTCCAGCGGGCCATCGCGGCCGACGAGGACGCACTCAAGCGGCTGTGCGGCAACTACATCGACAACGTCAAGGCCTACACGCAGCGCGAAAAGGTGCGCAACAAATTCACCGGCCAGTACGAAGAGCCCGCCGAGGGCTTGATGCGCTCGATCGAGACCAAGATCGACATCCCCGAAAGCCGCAAGGACGATTTCCGCCGCGAGATCATGAACTACATCGGCGCCTTGAGCATCGACGGCCGCAGCTTCGACTACAAGACCAACGAGCGGCTCTACAAGGCCCTCGAGTTGAAGCTGTTTGAGGACCAGAAGGACACGATCAAGCTCACCAGCCTGGTGTCCAACGTCGTGGATGCCGACACCCAGGCCAAGATCGACGTCGTGAAAAGCCGCCTGATTCGCGATTACAACTACGACGAAGAGAGCGCGAGCGACGTATTGAATTATGTGGCCAGCATCTTTGCCCGTGGGGATACGAAGCACGGGTAAACGAAGTGAAAAGTGAAAAGTGAAAAGTGACGAGCGGTGGGTGCGATGCACACGCTTCGTGGGCATGCGTGGCGGCAGACGTTGAAAGTTGGAAGTTGCGGTCATGAAGATCGAACACGATTACTCGCGGTTCAAGCAGATTGTGCGCGGGAAAATCCGCGCGAATTTGCGGAAATACGTCACGCACGGCGAAATGATCGGCCGCAAGGGACGCGACCTGGTCAGCATTCCCGTGCCAAGCCTGGACGTGCCGCATTTTCGCTACGGCAAGAACGGCTCGGGCGGAGTCGGCCAGGGCGAAGGCGAGGACGGCACGCCCGTGGCCCGCGGCGACGGCGACCAGGAAGGCGGCGCCGGGCAGGCGGGCAGCGAGCCGGGCGGCCACGTGCTGGAAGTCGAGGTCACGCTGGAAGAGCTGGCCCAAATCATGGGCGACGAACTGCAACTGCCGCGCATCGAGCCCAAGGGCAAGAAAAACATCGTCCTCGAAAAAGCCCGCTACACGAGCATCCGCCGCTCGGGGCCGGAAAGTCTGCGGCATTTCAAGCGGACCTACATGGAGGCCCTGCGGCGGCAGATATCTTCGAACACTTACAGCAGCCAGGATCCCCGGGTCGTGCCCATCCGCGAGGACAAGCGCTACCGCGCCTGGACCACTGAGCCCCATCCGGAGGTCAACGCGGTCGCCATCTACATGATGGACGTCTCGGGCTCGATGACCGACGAGCAAAAGCACATCGTGCGAACCGAGGCTTTTTGGATCGACACCTGGCTCAAGAGCCAATACGGCGGGCTCGAAGTCCGCTACATCATCCACGACGCCGCCGCCAAGGTGGTGGACGAAGAAACGTTTTATCACACGCGCGAAAGCGGCGGCACGCGCATCAGCTCGGCCTACAAGGTTTGTAGCGAGTTGATTACCAACGAGTTCCCGGTCTCGGATTGGAACATTTATTGCTTCCAATTCTCTGACGGTGACAACTGGGGCGAAGACAACCAGATCAGCCTCCGCTTGCTGCGCGAGGAACTGCTGCCGGCGTCCAACCTGTTCTGCTACGGTCAGGTCGAAAGCCCCTATGGCAGCGGCGAATACCTGCGGGCGTTGCGCGACCGGCTGGTGACCGAAGCAGACAATCTGCTGCTTTCCGAGATCCGCGACAAAGACGGTATTTTCGACTCGATCAAAATGTTCCTGGGCAAAGGCAAATAGTATCCGCACCGCGCACTGACGCGCAAGGTGATTCCCCCGTGGCTACCATCCAGCAACTGCACACCCTGCCCCCCGAGCTGGTCGCGATTCAGGCACAAATGGAGGGCCATGCCCGCCGCTACGGCCTGGACTTCTATCCCACGGTCTTCGAAATCGTGGATTACGACCAACTCAACGCGATTGCCGCTTACGGCGGCTTTCCCACGCGCTATCCGCATTGGCGCTTCGGCATGGAGTACGAGCAGCTTTCCAAAGGCTACGTCTACGGGCTGCAAAAGATTTACGAGCTCGTGATCAACA
>DATCFX010000040.1:0-2796 GCA_036509275.1 Pirellulales bacterium
ATCCACGTCCTCGGCCCGATCGCAAACGCCGCACACCGCGGCTGGCAGCGGCACGGCTTGGGCCGACGCGTGGGGTCCGTTGTCGCCGGGCTTTTCCTCGACCACCGGATAGTCGGTTACCAGCAAGTGCGATACGCTGGACACCGCGATGGGCGTGGCGAGGCGGAACTCGTACCGACCGGGCAATTGATCGTTGGGCACCGTCACCTTGAACTTGAACTGCGTGCCGGCACGTCCGCGCCCGGCCGGAGCGATCTTGACCGGCCCGGTTTCCGCATAATTCATGCGGATGCCAGGCGGAGTGAAAAAGGCCTGGTAAGCGCCTTCCAGCGTGGACGCGCAACGCACGCTGACCGTGGCCGTCGTGCCGCGCTGGACGGCCGCCGGAAAAACGCTGCCCAACTGACGAAAACCGATCGCCGCCCAGGCGTGGCCGGTAGCGAACAGGACGAAGGCGGAGGCAAGCAACAGGCGACAGGGCATCGGCTGGAACCGCAGAGGCAGGGGGATGATCGGCGGAAAAATGCTGTTTCGAGCATAGCAGACGGCAACGACCGCGGCAAAAGGCAGCCCGGCGTAGGCCCGGCGAGCCGAGCCGGGCGTTGGCGAAGTGACGTCAAGGGCGCCACCGGGTGCCGCTGGAGCTCGCGGCACCTACTTGATGAATGCACCCGATGAATTGGCAACTTCGCAACATGTCGGCTGCCGACATTCCCGTGGGCATGCGGCTCAAGCAGGCGGCGGGCTGGACCCAACTTGCGGCGGATTGGCAGCGGGCGATCGCGCTGGAGCCGGAGGGTTGTTTCGTGGCCGAAGTGGGCGGGGCTGGCGTGGGCACGGTCGCCACCTGCTTGTTTGGACCGGTCGCCTGGATTGCGCTGGTGCTGGTCGACCAGCGATGGCGCGGTTTGGGCATTGGCCGCGCCTTGCTCCAGCGGGCGATCCAGTACTGCGAGAGCCGGCAAGCCGACTCGATCCGCTTGGATGCCACGCCGCTGGGGCGGCCGCTATACGCCAGTTTGGGCTTTCGCGACGATTTTGAGCTGGCCCGCTACCGCGGCACGCCAGGCATGTGCGACGGGGTCGCTGTCGGCTCCGATCCTTTTCAACCTGCCGATCTGGCCGGCATTCTGGCACTCGACCGTGCTGCTACCGGCACCGATCGTGAGAAACTGCTGCGGGCACTCATCGAGCAGGAGCGCCGGCCGACATTCGTGGTCCGCTCGCCGCAGGGCCTCGCAGGCTACTGCTCGATCCGGCCGGCGGCCGACGCACTGCAAATCGGGCCTTGCATCGCAGCCGACTGGGCTGGCCCACGACTGCTAGCCGCCGCCATCGGTGCCTCGCCCGGCAAGCCGGTCATTATCGACGTGCCGACAGGCCAAGCGGAGGCCATACGCATGGTCGAAGCGGCCGGCCTGGCGCCAGAGCGCTGCTTCTGGCGCATGACGCGCGGCCGCAGCGTTTGCGACGACCCGCGACTGTATTGGGCCAGTTTCGGCCCGGAGAAGGGATGAGAGGAGATGATGAAGTAGGAATGATGAATGATGAATGGGGGAAAAGAAGCCGGCGGCAGCTCCGGCATTCATCATTCATACTTCATACTTCCGCATTTCCCTTTGCCCGCCGGCGGCGGCGCGTCTATTCTGCAAGCACATGGGTCACGATCATTGCCAGGCACACGAAACTTCCGTTCCGGAGACGCGGCTGCGCCTGGCCGTGATTCTGACGGCGGCGCTGGTGGCCATCGAGGCGCTCGCCGGTTATTGGGCCGGCAGCCTGGCGCTCGTTTCCGACGCGGGACACAACCTGGCCGACGCGGCGGCCCTGGCGCTCAGTTGGTACGCGGTGCGCATGGCCGGCAAACCGTCGACCAGCGGCATGACCTTCGGCTTTCACCGGGTCGGCATCCTGGCGGCCATGTTGAATTCGGCGGCCCTGGTGCTGGTGGCCGCGATGATCTTTTGGGAGGCCACCATCCGCCTGCGCCAGCCGGCCGAGGTGCAGACCGGCCCGATGATCGGCGTCGCCGTGGCGGCGGTGGCCGTGAATCTGCTGATCGGCTCCTGGCTGCACGGACACACCCACGACTTGAACATCCGCAGCGCCTATTGGCACATGATCGGCGACGCCCTCTCGGCCTGCGGCGTGGTCGTGGCCGGCATCGTGATCGCCCTCACCGGCTACTGGCCGGCCGATCCGCTGATCTCGATGCTGATCGGACTGCTGATCTTGTGGAGCTCCTGGGGCATCTTGCGCGAAAGCGTGCGGGTGCTGCTGGAAGGCACGCCCGCGGGCTTGGACATGGCGGCGGTCGAGCGCACGATCCACTCGGTGCCGGGCGTGCTGGCGGCCCACGATCTGCACGTATGGATGATCGGTGCCGGTGTGATCGCCTGTAGCTGCCACGTGGTCGTGGCCGAGCAAACCATCAGCAGCGGCCAGCAAGTATTGCGGGCCGTCGCGGCGGCACTTGCCGGGCGGTTTCACATCAACCACACGACCATTCAGATCGAAGTCGAGGGTTGCGATCCCGACCACATGTACTGCAACGTCGAGCCGCTGCGGCGCCACGGGCATTGAAAGTTGGTAGCGGAATTTGTGAGAATTCCGGGGCAATGCCGGTAGTGGAATTCGTGAGAATTCCGCCGTTTGAGGACGCGTCGGAAGTCTCACGACTTCCGCTACAAATCCGTTTTGATGAGCACGCCGGAATAGACGTTCCGGGATCCCGTGGGCGTGTCGAGCACCAGCGATCCGTCGTCGGCAATGCCGGCGCAAATGCCGGCTTCGACG
>DATCFX010000041.1:0-5325 GCA_036509275.1 Pirellulales bacterium
CCACAATTTAGCGCGATTGCATTTAACTGCCAGCCCGATCTCCAAAAATTCACAGCCTCAACGTGCGACGCTGGACAGATTATCTCGTCGAGGTCCACGGCCGATCACGGAAGGCGCGTGTGCTGGCAATCGTTCCCGAAGCGCTTGCGGAGCAGGCATATTCCTGGCTCATTTCCGGCTGTGATGGTTGCAGCGGTCTCGACTTGTGCGCCGTGCTGATTGTCGGCGAGCGCGCGCCGGGGCCGAATCCGCTGCTGGCGCGTTTGGAGAAGTGGCGCGCGTGCCCCGTTTGGCCCGTCGAATCGCGCGACGACGTGGAACTCGCCGTCCGCTATACGCGCCCCAGCATCGTGCTCGCCTGGTCGGCGCCATCGCTATCCCACGTTCTGCCTCGTGGCCAGCAGGCCGTGGTTGTCGACGCGGGGCGCCTCGGCCGGTTCGACGCGCTTGCGTCGCAGCGAATCGCGGATGGCTGGGCGAATGAGCTGGCCTCGATCGCCGAAAATGTATACGCAAAAAATTGAACGCCGATTCTGGCTCGCGCCGCCGAGAACGCCCGACACGCGGTTTGCGATTGTCGGCAATCCGCGAACGGGTTCCTCGCACCTGGCCAGCCTGCTCGACTCGCATCCGGATATTGCCTGCTGGGATGACGAGCCCTTCCTGGCCGGTGAGGCATTCGACCGCTCGGAGTACGCGACGCCGGCGGCGTTCCTCAGGGGATTGGTATTTAACGTCAATGCGCAGGCCGTCGGTTTTAAGCTGCTGTGGGACGCGATGGTTCGGCTCTCGGATCCGTGGCAATTGTTCCGCGATCTGGACGTCGCGCTCGTGCATGTTTGGCGTCGCAACCGTCTGGATGCGTTGATTTCGCTTGACCTAGCCAAGCTCAACGGCGCCTTTACGAGTCACTATGGCAGTTATGATACGGCGGTGGTCGAACTGGATTACAGCCATTGCCAGCGGTGGTTTACATGGTCGGAGCAGCGTGACAACCTGATCCGCGCCGGAGCTCGTGAGCACTCGATCCGCAGGCTGGAAATCGAGTACAAGGAACTGTGCCGCGGTCAAACGGCCGTCCTGGATTTTCTCGGCGTGCCCCGCTGCCCGCTGGCAAGCCGGTTGCGAAAGCAGAGAAGTGGCGGGCAATCGCAGTCCGTCAGCAATTACCTGGACCTCAAGCGGCGCTTTGCCGGCTCCCGCTGGGCCGAGTTTTTCGAGGACTGACCTGGCGGCCAGTTGGGTGCGTTCGATTCATGAACATCGAGCAACGGATCATCGACCTCGCGCCCTGGGCCTTGGAAGTGGAGGTGGCGCCCGGCATCACGACCGCTCCGGCTCCAAGGAATGACCAGGTCAGCTTCACCAATCCAAAACCGTGGTTCACTCGGGAAGTCGCTAGCGTCTATCCGGCGGGGCTAGCTGGGAAGCGGTTCCTCGATTGCGCCTGCAATTGCGGGGCATACAGCTTTTGGGCCAAGGAACTGGGGGCCGCCGAATGCTTCGGCTTCGACGTGCGGCGGTGCTGGATCGACCAGGCGGAGTTCCTGCTGACCAGCCGAACGTCGCCCAAGGACGGCATGCGCTTTCAACGGCTCGATCTGCTCGACCTTCCAGGGCTAGGGCTGCCGCCATTCGACATCACGTGGTTTAGCGGCATTTTCTATCATCTGCCGGACCCAGTTACCGGCTTGAAGATCGCGGCGGATTTGACCAATGAAGTGCTCATGCTCAACACGGCCTGGAAGCCGGGACCTGCCGGAGCGCTGATCGCCGGCCAAGAGGCGAAGGATGCGACCATGGCGGGCGTTTACGGATTGAATTGGCACCCGACCGGCCCCGAGGTCTTGCAGTCGATTCTTCGCTGGCTGGGGTTCGTCGAATTTCGCCTCTCCTTTCAGAACGAAAAGCGGATCGCCCTGTGGGCCAGCAAGAAAATCGGACTGCTGAAAGTGAGCAGCACGTGAGCGGGACGGCACTCATGTGTGGAAGAATCGCGGCGCATTGCGCAGGATGGCCATCCATCCCAACAATCCCGGCAGCGATCCGCAGATGGCAAAATTGCCTGCCTCGTCGGTCGGACTGGGCCAATCGGAGAAGCCGCTGCCGGAAGTCATCAAGGTATACAGAACGTTGGCCGCGAGCATGTTGACGACTTTCAGCAGCACGCTGCCCATCACGGTCAGGATGCTCCACGCCGAGACGCGGCGCGTCACGCGCGCCGCGATCGATCCTGCCAGCGTCGCCAGTGCCAGGCTGCCGAACCGAAAAACGACGGCCGCGCTGATCTTGAGAACTTTCATCCCATCAGCCTTCCTCAGCCAGGCGGCCGACGACGCAAAAAGCCCACGGACCGCAGTCCATGGGCTTCTTCTGCGGGAACCAATCAAAGCGAATCGGCATCAGCGTTGCGGCTTGAGGATCGTGAGGCCTAGCGGCGGAATCGCGATCTGGGCCGAATACGGCCGCCCGTGCCAGGGAATGTCTTCGGCCATTACGCCGGCGCCGTTGCCCACGTTGCTGCCGCCGTAGTACATCGAATCGCTGTTGGAGACTTCATTGTACCAGCAGCGCTCGGGCAGACCCACGCGGTGGTGCTGGCGGGGCACCGGCGTAAAGTTGCAGCACACCGCCAGGAAATCGTGCGGATCCTTGGCCTTGCGCATGAAGCACATGATGCTTTCGTCATAGTTGTGGCAATCGATCCACTCGAAGCCATGATGATCGAAGTCCACCTGGTGCAGCGCCGGCTCGCGGCGATAGAGGTGGTTGAGGTCGGCGACGAACTTTTGGAGGCCGCGGTGCAAGTCCCACTGCAACAGATCCCATTGCAGGCTGGTGTCGTAGTTCCATTCGTTCCATTGGCCGAACTCGCCGCCCATGAACAGCAGCTTCTTGCCCGGATGCGCCCACATGTAGGCGAAGAGCAACCGCAGGTTCGCGAACTTTTGCCACAGGTCGCCAGGCATCTGGTCCAGCAGCGAGCCTTTGCCGTGGACGACTTCATCGTGCGACAGCGGCAGGTTGAAGTTTTCGGTAAAGGCGTAGATCAGGCTGAAGGTCAGCTCGTCGTGGTGATAGCGGCGATGGATCGGCTCGTGGTGCATGTAGCGCAGCGTGTCGTTCATCCAGCCCATGTTCCACTTGAGGCTGAAGCCCAGCCCGCCGAGGTACGTGGGCCGCGAGACGCCGCTCCAGGCGGTCGATTCTTCGGCCACCGTCAGCACGCCGGGATATTGCAGGTGGGTCTGGATGTTCAGCTCTTTGAGGAAGCTGACGGCCTCGAGGTTCTCGCGGCCGCCGAACTCGTTGGGGATCCATTCGCCCGCTTCGCGGCTGTAGTCCAGGTAGACCATCGAGGCCACGGCATCCACGCGCAGGCCGTCGAGATGATACTTGTCGAGCCAGAACAAGGCGTTGGACAACAGGAAGTTGCGGACTTCGTGCCGGCCGTAGTTGAAGATCAGCGTGCCCCAGTCGCGGTGCTCGCCCTTGCGGGGATCGGCGTGCTCATACAACGCCGTGCCGTCGAATAGACGCAGTCCATGGGCATCTCGCGGAAAATGGGCCGGCACCCAATCCAGCATTACGCCGATGCCGTTCTGATGGCAGTGATCGACAAAGTACATGAAGTCCGCGGGGCTGCCGAAGCGCGAAGTCGGCGCATAATAACCGACCGTCTGGTATCCCCAGCTTCCGGAGAACGGATGCTCGGTAATCGGCAGCAACTCGATATGCGTAAAGCCCATCTCGCGCACGTAATCGACTAGCTCGTGAGCCAGTTCGCGGTACGTCATCCAGCGGGTGTGGTCCTCGCCCGGACGGCGCCAACTTCCCAGGTGGACTTCGTACACCGACATCGGTGCGTCCAGGCCGTTGGTCTGCACGCGACGGGCCATCCAGTCGCTGTCGTGCCAGTGGTAGCGGTCCAGTTGGCAGACCTTCGAGGCCGTGCGGGGAGGCAGCTCCGCGGCGAAGCCATAGGGGTCGGACTTTTCGTACACCTCGCCGTGGTGGCGCACTTGGTATTTGTACAGTGTGCCGTCGCCTAGGCCCGGCACGAACAGTTCCCAGAAGCCGCCGGGAATGTGTTTGCGGAGCGGGTGCCGGCGGCCGTCCCAGCCGTTGAAGTCGCCGATGACGCTGACGCTCGTGGCATTGGGGGCCCAGACGGCAAAATTCACCCCGTCCACGCCGTCGATCGAGCGCAACTGCGCGCCCAGCTTCTCGTAGCTCCGCCAGTGCGTGCCTTCGTTCAGCAGGTGCAGGTCGTAGTCGGTCAGCAACTGGGGAAAGGAGTACGGATCGTGCATCGTGGCTCGGTTGCCGCTGGCGTCGGCGACTTGCAGGAGGTAACGCTGGGGGTGGCCCCCCTCGGGCAGCGAGCAAATGGCTTCGTACAGGCCGGCCGGATGAATGCGGCGCATCGGGCGGGGAACCGCCGAGTGCGTCTCGTCCACGATCCAGGCCTGGGTCGACTCGGGCAAAAACGCCCGCACTGCCATCGCACGCCGCTGGCCATCGACGACTTCGTGCGGCCCGAGCACCTCGAAGGGGTTCTCGCTGCGGCCTTCGATCAAACGCCCGACCGTTTCCAATTGTGCCGTCGTACGCATAGCGGGTATCCGTTCTCTCGGGGTGTGTGAGCAGGCTGATTGTCGTAACTAATGTCCGGCGCGCCTAGCAGCTACATGGGCCTGGAGGACGCCGCCGGCGATTCTCAACCGAGCCAAGGCCTCGGCAGCGCAGGCGTGCCCAGGCGTGCCAGCCTCAGCAGCCAGTTTTCGCCAAGTCGCCGCCGCCAGCGGGCGAAACGCGTGCCAAGCGTCCGCCGTGGCCTGCGTGGCAAGGCCGAGGCCGCGACTGTAACCGGCTGCGCCGCAGATGTTTGCGACTTGAGCCGAAAGTGCGGCCCGCGCAGTGCCTGCCCCTGCTCGACGCGGCACTTGCCGAATTCAATGTGGTGGAAGTGCAGTGCCTGATCCAGCCGCTGCCAGAGATCACGGTTCTTGATCGGAACCATGTCCCCGAAGCTTTCCCAGGTCCAATCGTTACCACGCCATTCCTCGAGGCCGTAGGCGATGCCTCGGTTGACGTATTTGCTGGTGGTTACGAGCGTCACCCGGGAGGGCTGCTCCAGGGCCTCGAGCCCGCGCACCACCGCCAGCAGCTCAAGCCGCTCGCCATGCACGCCGTGCTCTTGGTCACCCGCTTCCAGTGTCGCCGATCCATCGGCCGCTTGCAGGGAGAAATTCCATTCGCCCCGATGATTCCCGCTCTCTCCCGAGGAGAAGAGGAGGAAGTGCGGTTTGGAGACACTCATGA
>DATCFX010000042.1:0-3951 GCA_036509275.1 Pirellulales bacterium
CTGTTCGTTTTGTCGCAAAAGCTATCGCGACGTGGGGCCGCTCGTCGAGGGGCCCGGCGACGTGTATATCTGCGGCGAGTGCATCGAGCTTTGCCAGTCGATCCTCGAGCAGGAGCGGCGGCGGCGCGGCACGAGCAAACCGCTGTTCACCAAAATCCCCAGCCCGCGCGATATCGTGCGGCAACTGGACGAGTACGTCATCGGCCAGGACCTGGCCAAAAAGGTTCTGGCGGTCGCCGTACACACGCACTACAAGCGGCTGACGCTCGGCAACGAAGGCTCGGACATCGAGCTGGACAAGTCCAACATCTTGCTGCTCGGGCCGACCGGCAGCGGCAAAACGCTGCTGGCGCGGACGCTGGCCCGCATGCTCAACGTGCCCTTTGCCATCGGCGACGCCACGACGCTGACCGAGGCGGGCTACGTGGGCGAGGACGTCGAGAATCTGCTACTCAAGCTGCTGCACGCGGCCGACTTCGATCTCGAAAGTGCGCAGCGCGGCGTGCTGTACATCGACGAGATCGATAAGATCGGCAAGACGAGCCAGAACGTCTCGATCACGCGCGACGTGTCGGGCGAGGGCGTGCAGCAGGCGCTATTGAAGATGCTGGAAGGCACTGTGGCCAACGTGCCGCCGCAGGGCGGCCGTAAGCATCCCGAGCAGCAGTACATCCAGATGGACACGAGCAACATCCTGTTCATCTGCGGTGGCACGTTCGTGGGCATCGACAAGATCATCAGCAAGCGGCTGGGCAAGCGGACGATCGGCTTCGGCCAGGAGTCGGGCGGAGAAGCCAACGAGAGCGAGCTCTCGAAGCTGCTGCCGCAGGTCACGAGCGACGACATTTTGGAGTTTGGTCTGATCCCCGAATTGGTCGGCCGGTTGCCGGTGGTCTCGGCGCTCAAGCCGCTGGATACCGAGGCGCTGGTGCGCGTGCTGCACGAGCCGCGCAATGCGCTGATCAAGCAGTATCAGAAGCTGTTCGAAATGGAAAACGCGGAACTGCACTTCACGCCCGAAGCCTTAAAGGCAATCGCCGAGCGGGCCCAGGAAAAAGAAACAGGTGCGCGCGGTCTGCGGTCGATCATTGAAGAGGTGATGCTCGACATCATGTTCGACTTGCCCGAGCAAGGCGCCGGCCAGAAGTACGTGGTCACGCCTGAAGTGGTCCGCGGTCGGCAGCAGTTGTTTGCGATGGCCGAGCCGAAACACAAGAGCGCGTGAGGCGCGTGTCGAGGCCCAGGCCGCCTGGGTGCCATGCCCACGCCGCGTGGGCATGCGATCGGAAGCGGCAGGCCGCATCAGCGGGAAAAAAGAGAACAGGGAAGTGCGTGACGTTCAATCCCAGCCCCTCGCTTGCGAGCCGCTGGGGGTTTAGTCACGTGCTTGACAAAAACGAGCCCGGAGGTGCCCACGAGAGCCCTCCAGGGCTCGTTTTTTTGGCAAAGTAGCAGGCTCACTCTGTGAGCCGTCGCTCGATAGCGGACGATTGGCGAAGCGAGAGCGGTTTCCCGCTGCAGTTACGGCACACAGGAGTGTGCCTACTACTTTGGGGGCCACGTTCCGGTATGCGACAGCGGTGCTTTGGGCGACGACGGCTCATTCGGTTTTCGGTGCCCGACCTGCGTCCGCCTTCTCACTGGGTGGTGTTGGTGCTCGAAGGATAATTTCGACTTCGCGGGTCTCGCCCGCGCGAATCGTGGTCAACTGGATCTTGCGGCCTTCGCGCGAGGCAAATAGCTTGCGGAGTTCGAGCAACCGGTAGCCCGCCGCATCCTTGCGGTCGACGCGCGCGATCTGATCGCCGACTTGCAAGCCGGCTGCTTCTGCCGGGCCGCCATCGTCGATCCAGTCGATGCGCAGCTTTCCGTGAGACTCGATCACGTGCAGCCCGCTCAAGTCTTTGGGATCGTCGTCGGGATCGGAATAACGCACGCCGGGCCGAAGGTACAGCGTGCGGTTTGGAAAATCGAATGTGACGCAATAGCGAGCGAGATATTTGAGGCCGACGATATTGTTCTGCCCGTCGTCAACACGCAGGTTGGAATGTTTGAAACGACCCAGTTCGACCTGCCCCGCGGCGTAGGTGGTCGACTCCATCCGTCCCAAGAGACCCAATTGGGCGCCGGAACCAACTGGGCGGAGTTTCCCAAGCTCGGTGAGCTTAGCGCAAAGCCGGCGGTCGATAAATATGCCGTCCGCGCCGGTATCGATCAAATACGTTCGTTTGACCCCGCAGAGCGTGAGTTCCATCTTGGGATTGCCGCGCGGGTTGAACCACAGCGGAACCGGATCGCCCCAGGCCGGATCGCTCGAGCCGGCGGCGAAGACTTTGAGCACGCCGCGATCGAAATCGATCTGCACGATGAAGGGCATGAGCGACTCGATTCCCAAGATCGCATCAAAATCGGTATCGGCCGCTTCTCGCAGCGGGGCCAGGTTGAAACAAACGACCCGCATCGTGGGCAGGAGCGGCAAATTGCCGAGCGTCATTGCCGGTGCCGAATACGCATTGGTCAGCAGGGAACCAAGTGCCGCATGGATCCGAACCTCCCCGATGTCAGAGCCCAGTCGTTTGCGCTCTGATAGGTCGAAGCAAGTGGTGCTGGCCCCTGTATCGAATAACAGAATCCGCGATTGATCCCAAACACGCACGGGCAGCAGCACCATGTTGCCGCGAGTCGCCACAGGAAACGTCTCGAGCGGTTTGGGGGCTTCTTCCTCCGCCGCAAAGACAGCGGAGGCTGGCAACAAGCTAACGATGATCAACAGCCAGCGCGCCATGACCGAACTTCCATGTGAAGCGTGAAGCCGGGATATCATCCGACTCGCGGTCTCTCGACGGCATTATGGCGAGTGGCGCGGCGAATTGCCAAGACCGCCATGCCGCCAAGGCCGGCGGATCGAGAGCAGGTAGGACCGGCGAGCCGAGTTGGACCTAGGGATGCACTCGGCTTGCCCATTCGCCCGTACCGGGTGCCGCTCGGCTCGCGGCACCTACTGCCTGCCGATCGGCCTTCATCCGCGGCGATTCATTTCTTCTCTTCAACCGCGGCGGCGGGCCAACTCGCCGAGCACATCCAGCCCGCGCTCGATGGTGGCGTCGGAGGCGGCGTAGGAGAGGCGGAAGTGGGTGTCGCGGCGGCTGAAGATGTTGCCGGGTATAATCAGCAGGCCGCGCTCGATGGCCGCGGCCACGAACTCGCTGCCGGTGCCCCAGGGCGTTTTTGGGAACGCGTAGAACGCGCCGCCGGGCACGACAAGTTCGTAGCCGGCTTCGGCCAGGCCGGCGGCGATGCGGTCGCGCTTGCGAGCGTAGTCGGCGATGTGCCGGCTCATGTCGACGTCCATCGCCGCGGCTGCGCCCCATTGCAGCGGATGCGGAGCGCAGACGAACGTGTATTGCTGCAGCTTGGTCATGGCCGTGATGATGGCTTCCGGCCCGTGCGCAAAACCGATCCGCCAGCCGGTCATGCCGTACGACTTGCTGAAGCCGTCGATCACCAGCGTTTGCTCGTTGAATCTGGCCGGCGACACGAACGGGGCGTCGTAGTTGAACAAGCGGTAGATCTCATCGCTCAATAGCCGCACGCCGCACCGCTGGGCCAACTCGGCCAGCGCTTGCACTTCTTCGGCCGTAGCCGACACGCCGGTGGGATTGGCCGGACTGTTGAACAAAATCAGCTTGGTGCGCGGCGTGATGGCACGCTCGACGCGATCCAGATCGAGCCGGAAGTCGGGATACGTGTCGATGACCACCGGCACGCCGCCGGCCAGGTACACAAGCGACTGGTACATCACGAAGTACGGATCGAAAAAGATCACCTCGTCGCCGGGATTCACCAGCGCCAACATCGCCAGCGCCAGCCCGCCGCTGGTGCCGCTAGTGACCAGCAGCCGGCGGTCGGTGTGGCCATACTCAGCATCGATCGCGGCTTGCAGCTTGTCGC
>DATCFX010000043.1:0-1328 GCA_036509275.1 Pirellulales bacterium
AAGCCGTACAACGAGGCGGCCAGGGCAAAGATCCAGAACGCCGGAGTTCGCAAAGCTGCTGCGAAGCGATATCCGCCCAGGCTGGCCGCGTCGGTCGGCTGCTGATCAGATTCGGCGTTCAGGCTTTCCGGCCGGCTGCGCACCGCCAGCGCGGCCAATGGCGCAAGACCGAACATCAGCAGCATGGCGATGATCCACCAGGCCGTGCGCCAGCCCCACTGATCGACCGCGCCGCCGACGAGCACGAACGCGGCCATGAAGAACACGCTGACGAGCACCGAATAAACCGACATGGCGACGCCCACGTGGCGTTTGAACCACTTACCCACCACCGCCATGCTGACGACCGACAAGGCGCTTTGCCCCAGCGCTCGCGTGAGCGTGATCAGCACGCACGCGGCCACGATCCCATGCATCCCAGCCATGACGAAGCAGGTCGCGCCCAATGCTGCCGACACCAATACGAGGCTCCAACGCGTACCCAGCCGGTCCACCAGCGCGCCCGCCGGAAAACAAGCCAGACCGCCAATGAGCGTGGCGACCAAATTAATCACCGAGAAGGTGTTGCGGTCCAGGTACATGTCGGTCAACAGATACTCGGTGATCAGCCCTAGCCCGTGGGTGCGCCCCGGCAGGGTGCCGAGCATCGCCAGCGCGCCCAACAGCACGTTGCTGGCGCCGAAGCCGTAGTAGCGCAAGTCCTCACGCCGGGCGTGGGCCAGGTCCACGGTGTCGGACGTCTGCGGCGATTGGTAGGGGTTCGTAGCGGTGGTCACCGGAAGTAAACCTCGGTCTTTCCGTACTCGGCGTACTTCTTGCGCAGCCAATGGTGGAACTCTTGGTAGTGCCGCTCGCGGCGCTCGCCGCCGTCGCCCGCGGCGTTGTAGCTCAGATAGAGCTGCCGCCGCCAGCGCTGGCTGCGATTGGGCTGCGAACGATGCGGCGTAAAGCAGCCGAAGATCGCCACGTCGCCCGGCTCCAGTTCGAGCTTGACGCCGCGCGACAAAGCCACTTTTTCCAGCGGCACCTCGTGATAATCGCCGTCCTCGGGCGAGAGATAGCCGGCGTGATGGCAGCCGGGAAAAACCTCCGTGGCCCCGTTGTCGGCATCGGCCGCGTCGATGGCCACCAGCACCGTGACGAACGAACGCGGAAAATCCTTCCAGCCAATGTAGTCCTGGTGCAGCCCATACCCACGGGCACCGGGGGGCTTGAAGATCAACTTGTCTTTGAACAACCGAGCACGGTCTTGGTAAATGGCCGACAGCGGCTCGAGAATCCGCTCGTCGTGGGCCACGCGGGCGTAGGGCTCGCTCATGTCGATAATC
>DATCFX010000044.1:0-3245 GCA_036509275.1 Pirellulales bacterium
CGTAGCTGCTGGCGTCGCTGGCCAGGAAGACGAGCGGGCCTTTCAACTCGCCGGGCTGGCCCATGCGGCCCATTGGACTGTGACGCTCGAGCCGCTCGACCATCGCGGCCGGCGCCTGCGGACTGGGAAACGGCCCGGGGCTCAAACAGTTGACCCGCACGCGGTCGCGGGCCCAATACACGGCCAGGTGCCGCGCGAGATGCACGATGCCGCCCTTGAGCGCGTGATACGCCGCGGGGCTGGCTGCACAAACGCCCTCATAGGCCTCTGGATACGAGCCCACGACGCCGTACATCGACCCCAGCAGAATGACGCTGGCCGGCAGGCTGTGCGCGACCGCCTGGTCGCGCGCCAGCCGGGCCAGCAGAAAATAGCCGGTCGCCAGCGACAATTGCCGATTGAACTCGTCGGCCGTGACGTTGCGCCAATCGTGGCTCAGTCCCTGGTGCCCGTTGTTCACCAGCACGTGGATCGGGCCGGCTCGCTGGACCGCCGCGGAAAAGCCGCGCTCGATCGAGGCGGGATCCAAGTAGTCGAGCGCCACGCCCAGATGCGCGCCGCCCGCCACAGCCGGCAGCGACGCGGCTAGCGTTTCGGCGGCCTGGGCATCGCGGCTGGTCACCACCACGCGGCTGCCGGCCTCGGCCAAAGCTTCTGCCAGCGCGCGGCCCAAATGCCCACGTGCTCCGGTCACTAACGACACTTTTCCGGAGAGATCGAACAACTGGTTTTCGCTGACTGACGGCATGCTGGCGCTCTTGGAGGTGTTTGGGGAAACCCGTCGGGCTGGTGCCAGGGGGGTCGCCTGGGATGATAACGCCAAAACCTTGCCAAGGCGAAGGCCGCGTGGGGCGTCGGTCACGTTGACAGCATGCCGCCGACTTCGGACTTGGCTGGCTGTGTGCGCATTGCTCGATCGGCTTTGAGTCGTGGTCGGGTGTGCGCCTTTCGGCTTACTTGGTAAACTGAGCCGCCATTTTGGCCGACGATGGCTGGCGGAGCAGCGACGGTCGCGTTTCGAAACAGGAAAGGTGCAAGCGCAATGCGGCGCATTCTCGCGTTGGTGGTGCTGGTGACATTGGCGCTGGGCGTGGCGGCGACGGCCCAGATTCGCTTTGGTCGATCGCCTGGGCAGCGGGCCGCGGCCCGGCAGCCTTCTGCCCCCCAAACGGCCAACGCCCCGGCCACGGCGGCGACTGGCCCTGCCGTGACGGCGACTGGCCCTGCCGTGACGGCGACTGGCCCCAGCCTGGCGGACGCTGAACGCACGAGCGACGAACAAACGATTCGCGAGGTCGTGGAACTGGTTGGCAAATACTACAACGCCGGCAAGGCCCAGGCGCTGGCGCGGCTGTTTACCGCCGATGCGGAAATGGTCGACGAGGCGGGCCACCGGGTTCACGGCCAGCAGGCGATCGAGCAAGCATTTGCGGCCGTGTTCGCGGCCAATCCCCAGTCGGCCATGACGATTCATGTCGAGAGCATCCGTTTTTTGAGCCCCACGGTGGCGATCGAGGAGGGGCACTCGACGGTCAAGCACCAGCCCGGCGATCCGGCCATTCCCAGCCGCTACTCGGTCGTCCACGTACTGCACGAGGGCAAGTGGCAAATGGCGCTGGCCCGCGACCTGGAAAACAGCGAGAGCGAAGCGGCGGCCGAACTCGAGCAGTTGGGCTGGCTGGTGGGCAGTTGGCTGGACGAGAGTCCCGAGGCGCTGGTGCGCACGAACTATCGTTGGTCGGAATCAAGGCAATATCTGTTTGGCCAGTTCACCGTGCAGATTCACGGCCGGCAGGTGATGACCGGCACCGAGCGCATCGGCTGGGATCCGGTCGCCCAGCAGCTTCGCTCATGGATCTTCGACTCGGAAGGCGGCTTTGCCGAAGGACTGTGGACTCGGCAGGGGAGCGAGTGGATGGTAAAAAGTTCGGGCAGCACGCGCGACGGGCGCGTCAATTCGGCCACCAATGTCTATCGTCGACTGGGCTCCGATCGGTATGCGTACCGCTCGCGCGACCGCGTGATGGCGGGACGATTGGGCGAAGACATCGAGACGATCGCCGTCCGCGAGCCGCCCCGGCCAGCCAAGTGAGCGACCAGCCATCAACGGAAGGTGAACAGCCGATGAAACGGTCAATGATTTACATCCTTGTGCTCGGCGTTTCGGCCGCGCCCGGCGCCTCGCTCGCACATGGCGGCCGCGCCGGCGGCGGTGGTGGTGGTGGCTGGGGCGGGGCTGGCGGCGGCTTCTCCCACGCGACTTACCACCCGAGCTATCACGCTCCGACCTTCAGCCGGCCCAGCACCGCCGCACACGCCGCGCCGGCCGGCGGGGCGGCGCGCAACTTTGCGGCTCGACCGGGCAACTTCGCGGCTCAACCGGGCAACTTCGGCCGGTCCGGAGGGATCGCGGCGCCCGGCCTGGCCGGTAGGAATTTTGCTGGGCGCGGCTATCTGGGCGGCGCCGGCCTCGGCTATCGTTCGAACTACGGCAATTGGTATCACGGCAACTGGCAAGGCCACTGGGGCCGCCCCTGGGGCGCCTGGCCCGTGGGCTGGGGCGGTTATTGGCCTGGCAGCAGTTGGGGCTTAGGGCTGGGCCTGGGACTGGGGGTTGGCCTGGGTACCGTTGGGCTGATGGCGGCTTCGTCGCCCTACAACTGGGGTTACTACAACTATTCGAATCCGTACTGGGGCGGGCCGATCGCCGGCATGCCCTACATCGACTACTCGCAGCCGATGGTTGGCGGCCAACCGATGATGGCCGGCCAAATGGGGCCTGGCCAAATGGCGCCGGGTCAGCAAATGATGCCGGGGCAGCAAATGGGGCCGGGGCAGCAGCCGGGTGCGGCAGCCGGGCTGGCCGGCGATCCCAACGGCGCCAATCAGCAGGCTCTGGGCGTCTTCGATGGTGCCCGCAACTTGTTCATGCAGGGCAACTACCAGGCGGCGCTGGACCAGGTGAACCAGGCCCTGGCTTATGCGCCCAAGGACCCGGTGATCAACGAATTCCGCGGCCTCTGTCTGTTTGCCGTCGGCAATTATCAGCAGGCGGCGGCAACCGATTATGCGGTGCTCTCGACCGGGCCGGGCTGGGACTGGACCACGATGAGTAGCTTTTATCCCTCCGTCGATGTCTACACACAGCAATTGCGGGCTCTCGAAGCCTACAGCCAGCAGCACCCACAGGCGGCCGACGCGCGGTTTCTACTGGCGTACCACTATTTGCGTGAAGGCTACAACAA
>DATCFX010000045.1:0-1566 GCA_036509275.1 Pirellulales bacterium
AACAAGTAGCCGTGGCAGGCCTTGATGTCGACAAACTGGAAACCGACAGCCTGGGCCAGGCTGGCGGCGGCCACGTAGCGCTCGATCAAACGCTCGAGATCGTCGTCGGTCCAGACGATGCCCTGGTCCTGCGGGTCGATGCCAAACTTTGCGTCCAGCAGCGGGTGATGGTAGGCGATCCGCGGCTCCAGCCGCTTCGAGTGCGGACGCGAAAAACGGCCCGAGTGCGTCAGTTGCAGGCCGACGAGCAGGTCGTCGGTGCCGCCGAAACTTTCGCGATGAGCGCTGAGCAACTCTTCGAGCAGGCGGCCGAGGCCCGCGCGGTTGTCGGCCGTGGCCAGGGTCTGACGCGGGTTGGCCCGGCCGTCGGGCTGCACGGCCGCCGCTTCACCACCCCAGATCCACTTGGCGCCGCTCAAGCCAAAATGCCGCCAGCGGCGCAGCGTGTGTTCCGAGGGCGAGCCGTCCGCGTTGGCATCCCAGCCTTCCATGGGATGGATGCACCAGCGATTGCCGATGCGGAAGCCGTCAACCACCAGCGGCTGGGCCAAAGGCGAACCGGCCGCCGCCGTCAGCGGCTGCTCGTCGATCGGCAGCTCCAGCCCCAGCTCGGCCAGCCGCGCCCGCAACGCCTCGACCGTTTTCAGTTGTGCGACCTTGGGATACACGAGGGTTACCTTAACCGGCCAGTCCAGGTGGAAACAGGGGGGGCGATGTCCAGCCCTATGGTCGGCGCGAACGTTTGCGCCAAGCGAGCCAACGGCCGCGCGTCGCCCGCCAGGCCGGGCATCCGGATTGGCATGCGGAGAACTGCCGCTGCCGCAGCCGGCAACGCGCGGCCAGAAAATCGGCGATCTGATCGTGAACAGCCGCCGTCTGCCGCACCACCAACACCCCGCAGGCCGCGAAGGCCTTGGCCTCGGCCGTCAAACCGTCACGGCGACCCCACGTCGCGGGGGCGAGATGCGCTTTGATCGAATCGATTAGCTCGTGCTGCATATGGGTTGGCATCGGCCCGCCCGTCCCGGACGATCCCACGAGCGATCCGATGCAATAAACGCGGATTTCAGGAATCGCCTGCGCCGCGCTCTGCGAGGTGACCAGCAACACTTCGTCGCGGATGACGCTCGTCAGCTCCATGCCGCCCAGGATGCGCTTAAGGGCCTGCTTCAGCGGCACGCCTCGCAGATGTTGCGTGACTTGCATGTCGAACTGAGCTACGCCCGATTCTTCCAGAGCGGAATTGTCGAGCTGCACTTCGATTCCGAATCGATGTTTGATGTACTCCAGCACGTCCGGCAACGGCGCCTCGTTGAAATCCAGATCCACGGGCTGTTCGAGTGCCGCGCGAATGCGGCGCACGGTGGCCGGCTCGTTCGGTTCCAGCGGCTTACCGCACTGCGAACAGCAGCCGCCGCGCTGCTGACAACAGGCGAGGCGAAGCATCGAGAGCAGGGCCTCGACTTGCTCCTGCGCCGCGCGGGCATTGTCGACGATCAGCACGGCGTCGCTCGTTACCTCCGCGCGGCCGCTTTTGCCAGCGGTCTCGGTTGAGGCTGGAATCAA
>DATCFX010000046.1:0-3374 GCA_036509275.1 Pirellulales bacterium
GTGAAGCTCGGTTTCTGCCCCGCCACCAAACCAGGCATTCGACTCTCCCCGATTTCCGATTGCTGTCGATTCTATAGAACCCTATCGAATACGAACCATCCTATGCAGTTGAATAAATCACGTTGCTCCGCACGGCTCCTCCGCTCGCCCGCATCCTCGGCTCGCCGGCAGACGGCGACTGCGAAAATATCGCACCTGTCCCTGGTCGGTGCCTGTTTCGTCGCACTGGCCGCAGGCACCACTTGGGCAGCCGATTCGGGTCCAAAGAAACCGGCCGCCGGCACGCCGGCGCCGAAGGCCGCGGCTGCTCCTGCCAAGCAGCCGGCTGCGAACAAGCCGGCTGCCAAGGCTGCTCAGCCCAGCGGCGCGGCGGTGAGCTATTGGCTGCACGTGCGTCCCATTTTGCAGGCCAATTGCCACGGCTGCCATCAGCCCGCGAAGGCCGGCGGCCAGTTCGTGATGACCAGCTTCGACAAGCTGCTGGCCGGTGGCGAGAGCGGCGATGCGGCGATCAAGGCCGGCAGTCCGGCGGCCAGCAATCTGATCGAGCAGATTACGCCGCACGACGGCAAGGCCGAGATGCCTAAGGAAAAGCCGGCCTTATCGGCCGGCGACATCGCCCTGATTACCCGCTGGATTGCCCAGGGTGCGCACGACGACTCGGCCACTTATGCCGGTCCGCAGTACGACATGCAGCATCCGCCCGTCTATTCGCGGCCGCCGGTAATCACTTCGCTGGATTACGCGCCCGACGGCAAGTTGCTGGCCGTGGCGGGTTTTCACGAAGTGTTGCTGGTCGACGCGGCCAGTTCGAAGCTCGCGGCCCGATTGGTCGGCAAGAGCGAGCGGATCGAGTCGGTGCGGTTTTCGCCGGACGGCAAGCGTCTGGCGGTGGCCGGCGGTTTGCCCGGCCGCATGGGCGAAGTGCAGATCTGGGACGTCGCCGGCCGCAAACTGTTGCTCTCCAAGGCCGTGACCTTCAACACGCTGTACGGGGTCAGTTGGTCGCCCGACGGCAAACTCGTGGCCTTCGGCTGCGGCGACATCGACGAGAATACGGTGCGGGCGATCAACGCCCAGACCGGCGAACAGGTGCTCACGCAGGGCGCGCATAGCGACTGGGTGCGCGAAACGACCTTTTCGGTCGACGGTTCGCACATTGTCTCGGTGGCCCGGGACATGACCGTCAAGCTTACCGAAGTGGCCACGCAGCGGTTTGTCGACAACGTGACGTCGATCACACCGGGCGTGCTCAAGGGGGGCATTCAATCGCTGGCCCGGCATCCCAAGTTCGACCTGATGGTGGTCGGCGGCTCGGACGGCACGCCCAAGGTGTATCGCATTTTCCGCGAGGCCAAGCGCGTGATTGGCGACGACGCCAACCTGTTGATGGACCTGTTTCCGATGACCGGCCGCGTGTTCTCCGTGCGTTTCAGCGCCGACGGCAAACGCATCGCGTGCGCCAGTAGCCTCAATGGCAGCGGCGAGATCGTTGTGTGCAGCTTTAATTATGATGCCGATGTGCCGGCCGACGTGAAAGCCGTGATGGGCAAAGTGCCGCGCACGCGCACGCCGTCGGAAAACGAGCTGTTGACCAAGTATCGCGATCAGGGCGTCAAGCTGTTGGCACGCATCGAGGTTCCGGCCTCGGCTATGTATGCCGTGGCTTTCGAACCGCAAGGCAAACGCGTGGCGGCTGCCGGGGCCGATGGCGTGGTGCGGCTCGTGGACGTGGATCAGCCGAAGCTGGTGCAGGACTTTCAGCCGGCGCCGCTTTCAGCGGCCGTGGCTGCCAAGGCCTTGGCCAATTCCTCCACACTCACGCGGACGATCGACGCCGCAAGCAGTGAATCGCTGCCCGCGGGAACCAGGCTCGTGGGCTTGAACGTGCAGCCAGCCAAGATCGAGCTGGGCAGCCGCTTCGATTATGTGCAACTGCTGGTTACCGGCCGGTTGAACAACGGCGAAACGACCGACGTGACGCGGATGGTACACGCCCAACTCAGCAAGCCGCTGGTCGAAGTCGCCGCCAACGGGCTGGTGCAGCCGCGGGCCGATGGCCAGGCGGTTTTGCGTTTCGAGTTGGCCGGCCAGTCGATCAGCGTGCCGGTGAGCGTGTCGGCAATGGCCAGCCCCGAGCCGGTCGATTACGTCCACGACGTGGCACCGCTGCTCTCGAAGCTGGGCTGCAACGCCGGCACCTGTCACGGGGCAGCCAAGGGCAAGAACGGCTTTAAACTCAGCCTGCGAGGCTACGATCCGATTTACGACGTGCGGGCTTTGACCGATGATCTGGCTGCGCGGCGCGTGAACCTGGTTTCGCCCGACGACAGCCTGATGCTGCTCAAGTCCTCGGCCGGCTCGCCGCACATGGGCGGCCAACTCACGCGCTCGGGCGAGGCGACCTATGCAATCCTGCGGAATTGGATTCAGAACGGCGCGCGGCTCGATCCGGCGTCGCCGCGCGTGGTCCGCATCGCGATCAGTCCGCAGAACCCGGTGATCCCGCGCGCCGGCGGGCGGCAGCAGATGCGCGTGATGGCCACGTATGCCGACGGCAGCCTCCGCGATGTGACCGAAGAGGCGTTTGTGGAAACCGGCAACAGCGAGGTGGCGACGCACAGCCGCTACGGCTTGATGACCGCCATGCGCCGCGGCGAGGCCCCGGTGCTGGCTCGCTTCGAAGGGTCCTACGCGGCCACGACGCTGACCGTGATGGGCGACCGCTCGGGCTTTGTCTGGAAGCAGCCGGAGAGCTGGGGCCGGGTCGACGAACTCGTGGCCGGCAAGTGGAAGCGAATGAAGATCCTGCCTTCGGACGTGTGCAGCGATGTGGAGTTCTTGCGGCGCGTGTCATTAGATCTGACCGGCCTGCCGCCGTCGGCCGAGCAGGTGCAGGCGTTTATGAAGGATTCGCGGCCCATGGCGAAGAAGCGGGCCGAGTTGATCGATCATCTGGTGGGCAGCAAGGAATACATCGATCACTGGACCAACAAGTGGGCCGACCTGCTGCAGGTGAATCGCAAGTTCCTGGGTCCCCAAGGTGCGATGTCCTTCCGCCAGTGGATTCGCGGCCAGGTCGCCGGCAACACGCCTTACAACAAATTTGTCTACTCCATTTTGACGGCCAGCGGCTCGAACCATGACAATCCCGCCAGCTCGTACTTCAAGATTCTGCGCGAGCCGACGCCGACGATGGAAAACACGACGCACCTGTTCCTGGCGGTGCGCTTCAACTGCAACAAGTGTCACGACCATCCGTTCGAACGCTGGACCCAGGACCAGTATTACCAAACGGCTGCGTACTTTGCCCAAGTCGGCCTGAAGACCGACCCGGCCAGCAAAGGGGCGACGATCGGCGGCACGGCCGTCGA
>DATCFX010000047.1:0-3790 GCA_036509275.1 Pirellulales bacterium
GGCTCGCGGCCTCGGCCGCCGGCCAGTCGCCGCTGTTGACAAAGACCGATTTGTTCGCAGCCGGCACCAACGGCTACAAAACCTATCGCATTCCTGGCCTGGTCGCGACCGGCGCCGGCACCGTGTTGGCCTACTGCGAGGCACGCCGCAGCGGCTTCGGCGATTGGGACGATATCGACATCGTCTTGCGCCGCAGCACCGATGGCGGCCGCACCTGGCGCGAAACGCAAAAAATAGCCGATTACGGCGAGTTGCCCGCCAATAATCCCGCCGCCATCGCCGACCGCTCGGGCACGATTCATTTGCTGCACTGCGTGAACTATGCGCGCTGCTATTACCTCCGCAGTACCGATCAGGGGGCGAATTGGAGCCGCCCGGTCGAGATTACCGACGTGTTCGAGCGTTACCGTCCCGAGTACAACTGGAACGTGATCGCCACGGGGCCGGGGCACGGGATTCAATTGGCCAGCGGCCGGCTGGTGATGCCCGTGTGGTTGTCCACCGGCGGCAGGAAGCATCGACCTTCGCTGGTCTCAGTCATCTACAGCGACGACCACGGCGCAAGCTGGCAGCGCGGCGAAATCCTGGGCCGCGAGCTGGTCAATCCCAGCGAGACGGAAGCCGTGGAACTGGCCGACGGCGGCGTGATGCTCAATATGCGCACCGAGAACATCCAGCGCCGGCGGTTTTTGTCGATCAGCGCCAACGGGGCCACCGGCTGGTCGCAACCCGCACCGGCCGACGACCTGCTGGAGCCAGTGTGCATGGGCAGCATGCTGCGCTGGCCGGCCGGCAGCGCGCCGCCGACCCTGATCTTGTTTTCCAACCCCAATCACTTGGGCGCCAGCCCCTCGACGGGCGCCAAGGGCATCAGCAGCGATCGCGTCGACCTCACGGTGCATGCCAGCCGCGACCAGGGCCGCAGTTGGCCCATCAGCAAGCTGCTGGAGTCGGGTCCCTCGGGCTATAGCGACCTGGCGGCCACGGGCGACGGCACCATTCTCTGTCTCTATGAACGCGGCAGCCGCGAATCGATGTATCACACCCGCTGGCTGACGCTGGCGCGGTTGAACACCGCCTGGCTCGAGAGCCGGTAGAGAAAGCCCCGGCGAGGCGCGACGCCTCTGTCAGCCGGTGAAACTCCCCGCGGCGGCGCGCGTGTTCATCACTGCCGGCGCGGCAGCACTGACAGTTTGTCGCGGCCGGTGGACTTCATGTCACGACCGCGAGCCTGCGCCTGGCGATTTTACGCCAACGTTGCGGCTACTTCTGGGCTTAGATCGTGCGTGCGCGAAAGCGGTCCACGATTTGCTAACAAGACCGCACACGCGCCGCGCGGCAAGCTGGGCGGCCGCGCGAAGCTGACTTGTGCCACGTCACCCTGCCAGGCAACCATGAGCATTTCCCATTCGCCGGCACGCGCGCCTTTCGGGGCGGTGCGCGGAGTCCGTGCCCATTCGGCCGTCAAGCAGCAAACCCACGTCGCCGACGGCGTCTGCCGCGTCATTCTGTTGGTGATCATGGCTGGCGTTTTGATCGGCCGTTTGGATCACGCCATTGTTCCGCACGACGATGGCACGATCGGGCAGACGGCCGAGCGCGTCCTGCACGGCGAACTGCCGCACCACGACTTCGACGATCCCTACACGGGGCTCTTGAGCTTCCTCAACGCGGCCGCTTTCCGCTGGATCGGCGTCAGCATTCTTTCCACGCGGCTCGTGCTGCTCACGGCCACGCTGATCGCGTTCCTGGCCCTGTACGGCTTGTCCCGGCGCATTCTGCCCGAATGGGTCGCCGCGCTCTCGACCGCCGCCGCCTTTCTCGCCAGCGTGCCCAATTATTTTTCCCCCATGCCGACGTGGTACAACCTGTATTGCACGATTTTTGCCGTCGTGGCGATGCTCCACTATCACGACACCCAGCGGCTGCGGTGGGTCGCGGTCGCCGGTTTCTGCACCGGCGTGTCTTTCCTGTTCAAGCTGGTGGGGATCTACTTTGCGGCCGCGGCCGCGCTGTTCGTCATCTTTGCCGAGCAACAACGGGCCGACGCGCAGCCGGCGTCGGGAGCTTCGGCTCGCGGCTACTGGTACACGCTCACGATTGCCGGCTTGTGGGTCTATGTGGCGATGCTCACGGCCATGGTGACCACGCTGCCGAAGGTGCCGGAGTTCGTCATGTTCGTCGCCCCCTCGGCGGTGATCGCCACGCTGCTGACTTGGAACGAATGGCGTTTGCGCCACCGGGCGGCGCGCGATCGGTTCCTGCGGCTGTTGGCCATCGGGGCCGTGTTCTTTGCCGGGTTTACCGCGACGGTGGCGTTCTACCTGCTGCCGTATGTTGCCGTCGGCGACGTGTCGTCTTGGTTTCGAGGCGTGTTTGTCTCTCCCATGCGGCGGCTCGGCGATAATTTGATCGGGCCGTCACTGAGGCTCGGCCCCTTCCTGCTCGGCGCCTTGTTGCTGACGGCGCTGGCCGCGGCGATCGGGGTGGCACGCAAATATCCACGCGCCGCTCCCTGGGCCGCCGGGGTGATCACTTGCGCCGCGGCCGCCCTGTGCCTCGCCGGCGAGTACCCCATCGGCTATGCGGCCGTGTGGAACGCCGCGCGCTTGACGCCGCTGGCGGCGAGCCTGGGGCTGACGCTCTGCGCGTGGATCGAGTTGCGCCGCACCGACTCGCGGCGCGGCACGGCGGCCGGCAACGCGTTGCCGCACGTCGAAGAGACGTTGCTCATCGTGGCCACTGCGGCCGTGTTCAGCCTTGTGCAGTTTCCGTTGTCGCATGGAATCTATTTTCTGTACGCCGCGCCGCTGGTGATCTTGGCCGGCGCTTATACGCTGGCACTGCTATTTCCGGCACCCGTCAGCACTGCGGCCCTCGGCCGGCCGAGCCGGGCAAGATCGGCAATCGCCCGTTCGGCCAGCGCGCACAAGCCGCGGCGTGCCGGGGCGCCGCTGGTCGTGACGGTGTTCGCCACGGCGGTGGCGGCCTTCTCGATCTTGTGGGTTCTGCCGGGGCTGTCGGTGGCGTTCGGATTGATGTATTACCCGGCCCGCTGGACGGCGCGGATTCCCGGCGCGCGGTGTCCGATCCGCTGCGACCGCCCGACGGCCCAGAAGTACGGCCGCCTGATTCAACAGGTGACCAGGCATTCGTCCAAAGGCTCGGCAATCCTGGCGCTGCCAGACTCGCCGGAGGTTTATTTTCTCACCGGGCGCCGCAATCCGACGCGCACTTTTTTCGACGCGCTGGATGCCGACTACGGCACTCCCGAGCGGGACCAACGGCTGTTGGACACGATCGAACGCCAGCAGATCGACGTCGTCGTGCTGCGCAACCTCGTGGAATTTTCGCCGCTGGGCGCTTCGCCGGCCTTGCAGCGGGAACTCGTGCGTAGGTTCCCGCACGCGAAGCAGATTGCCGTGGGCCGCCGCCGCGTGCCGGGTTTTACCGTGCGTTGGCGCCATCGCCGACCCGAGCGGCGAAGCACACCCCCATCGGAGGTTGCGCACCGATGAGCGCCGCTGACCAGTATTTAGAGGTTCCCAAAGTTCGCCTGCACGACGCGTTTGTCCCCCACGCCTCGCCGGCCAGTTCGGTGGTCATTCCGGTTTTCAACGGGGCGGCCACGGTGGCCACGGTCGTCGAAACGCTGCTGGCCGCGCTGGACGACGACAGCGAAATCGTGCTCGTCGACGACGGTTCGCAAGACGATTCGGAAGGCGTTTGCCATTGGCTCGCCGAGCGCTTTCCTGGCCGGATCGTGTTTGTGCAACTCAACCATAACGTC
>DATCFX010000048.1:0-4357 GCA_036509275.1 Pirellulales bacterium
CGCAGAGAGCGCGGAGGATCGCAGAGGAAGAACGAATCAAGAACCACAAAGACACGAAGAACACAAAGACTACGGGTAGCGAAACGGTTTCTTCGTGGCCTTTGTGTCTTTGTGGTTTTCTTTCCTCTGCGCTCCTCCGCGTACTTTGCGGTTGAATGCTCAGTTGCCGGGAAGGGAAGCCCGACGTGGCCCGTCTGCTCGATTGGCTGTACCTGCTGCTGCTGGCGGCCGCATCGCCCTGGCTGATCTTCGAGGGCCTGCGCAAAGGAAAATACCGCGAAGGCTTTGCCGCCAAATTCCTTGGCTCGGTCCCGCTTCGCGCCGGCAATCGGCCTTGCGTCTGGCTGCACGCGGTGAGCGTGGGCGAAGTGAACCTACTGGCCACGCTCATCGCAACGTGGAGGCAGTGCAGGCCGGATTGGCAATGCGTGGTCTCGACCACCACGATGACCGGCTTTCGGCTGGCGACGAAAAAATATCCCGACTGCACCGTTTTCTATTGCCCGCTCGATTTCAGTTGGGCTGTGCGGCGGGCGATGGCGCGCGTGCGGCCCGCGTGCCTGGTCCTGGCCGAACTCGAGCTCTGGCCGAACCTGATTGCCGCGGCCCAAGCGGCGGGAGCGCGGGTCGTGGTCGTCAACGGCCGGCTTAGCCCGCGCAGCTTTCGCGGCTACCGCCGCATCCGCTGGCTGATGGGTCGCGTGCTCCGGCAGGTCGATCGGGTGCTTGTGCAGAACGACGAGTACGCGGCTCGCTTTCGAGCGTTGGGAGCCCCCACGGATCGCGTCCGCGTCACCGGCTCGCTCAAGTTCGACGGTGCGCAGGCCGACCGCCACAACGCCGCCACGATGCGCTTGGCCGAACTGGCCGGCTTCGCACCCGACGACGTGATCTTTCTGGCCGGCAGCACGCAGGCACCGGAAGAAGCGCTCGCGCTGGCCGCCTTTCGCCAGCTTGCACCGCACCATCCGCGGCTGCGGCTGGTGCTCGTGCCGCGGCATCCCGACCGCTTTGCCGCCATAGGCCAGACGCTGACGGCCGCAGGCGTTTCCTGGCAGCGGCGCAGTCAGTTGGATGCTCACGGAGCTGACCCGCAGGCCCGCGTGCTGTTGGTCGACGCGATGGGCGAGTTAGGAGCCTGGTGGGGCACGGCCCAGATTGCCTTTGTCGGCGGCAGCCTGGGACGCCGCGGCGGGCAGAACATGGTCGAGCCGGCCGCGTACGGGGCAGCCGTGTCGTTCGGCCCGAACACGCAGAACTTTCGCGACATCGTGGCCGCCCTGCTTCAGCACGACGCCGCGGTGGTCGTCAGCGATGGTCCCCAGCTCACCGCGTTTGTCCGCCGCTGCCTTGACGAGCCGCAGTGGGCCGCCGACTTGGGCGCGCGGGCCAGCCGCTTTGTCGCCTCGCAACAGGGAGCCACGCGGCGAACCTGGGAACTGCTCGAGCCGCTCGTCTCCGACAATGCCCTGGCTGCCGGCCCGATGCCGCGCGGGCATACTGGTCCCGGGCATTTGCGACTCGTCCGCCGCTAAGGATCGACCGAAGAATAACTTCCGTTTTTCCCGGCGCCTCACCCTTTCCTGGCTCGCAAGGCGAGAGGGGGTGCGGAGAAGTTTTTCTCCGGTCGATCCTAATGCCCGGGGGCACTGTCGTGCCGGTCGAGGGCAGCGATCGACTCGCTATTCTGCGGGCTTTTCCGTATTGGCTAGCCCCCGTCGGATCAATCGTTACCTATTCGTAATGTCTCTAACCCGGTAGCAGGATTGCATTTTGGCGATTAACGTCGGATGCTACCTATAGGTTCCAAGCGTGCGCCCAAAAGGGGGCAAAGCAAGTTGCCGGGCCGATGCCAGACGGCGAATTCGCTGGTGACAGGGCGGAATCAATTTCCTGGCGATCAAAGAGCGAACTTGCAAAAGTTGCGCTACGTAGAACGATTAGGTAAAATCGCCGTCGATCTCTAATCCGTGGGGGGTTCTATGCGTAGGCGACTTTTCGGACTCACGAGCTTTCTCGCCGCGCTGCTGGCGGTGTCCTTCGTGCCAGCCGGCGCCTGGGCTCACGGTGGTGGTGGCGGCGGTCACGGTGGCGGCGGCGGCCACGGTGGTGGCGGGCACATGGGGGGTGGCGGGCACATGGGCGGTGGCCACATGGGCGGCTTTGGCGGTGGCCACTACGGCGGCATGGGAGGCATGGGCGGCCACTATGGCGGCATGGGAGGCATGGGCGGCCACTATGGCGGGATGGGTGGCATGAGTGGCCACTACGGCGGCATGGGCGGAATGGGCGCCTATTCGCATTCATTCGGAGGCGCTGGCGCCCGAGGTTTCGGCGGCGCCGGCGGCATGGGCGGCGCGCGTGGAGTCGGCGGAATGACGCGCGGCGGCAACTTCATGAACCAACACTTTGCCGGCACGTCGGCCATGGGCCGCTCGGCCAGCGCCGGCTATCGGGGCGCCGGCGGAATGGGCGGCAGCTCGTTTCTGAACCGTAACGGTTTGGGCGCCGGCAGCAGCTTCGGCGGTCGCGGGGCTGGATTTGCCGGCGGCGGGGCTATGGGTGCCAACTCGTTTTCGGCACGGCACGGCATGACAGGCTTCGGCGGAACACAGAATCGCTTCGTCAATAACAGCGCGGCGGGCAACTCGAGCCGCGGTGGCTTCGCGGGTAATTCTGGCTACGGCGGATACGGCCGCTACGGCAGCGGCTATGGTGGTTATGGTCGGGGCTATGGTGGTTATGGTCGGGGCTATGGTGGTTACGGCGGCTACGGCGGATTTGGCTACGGCGGCTATGGGCTTGGCTATGGAGGCTTCGGCTACGGTCTGGGCTACGGCCTCGGCTTTGGGCTAGGCTACGGCATGTTCGGCTATCCGTACTACGGCTACGGTGGATATGGCGGCTACGGAGGGTATGGAGGGTATGGCGGATACGGTGGCTATGGCGGGTACGGCGGCTATGGCGGGTACGGCGGGTACGGCGGCTATGGGTGGTACGGTTCCTATCCCGCCGCGAACTACTATCCCGGGTATTATGCGCGTCGCTACTCGGCGCCCGTTGGCGCGCTTGCGAAAACCGCGACTCCGCCCGGCACGTCTGTCGCCGCCACAGGGGTCCCATCGTCAAATGCCATCGTGCTCGATGTCCAGGTGCCCGCGGCGGCTCGCGTTTTCATCAATGGTGTGTTGACCAAGAGCACCGGCGAGGCCCGTCGTTACGTGTCATCCGGCCTCATCGCTGGGGCATCGTACACGTATGAAGTTCGGGCCGAGCTCGAGCGCGATGGCAAGACGCTCGCGCGCGAGCGGAAGATTTCCTTTGCAGCCGGCGAGCAGCGTGATCTGAGGATCGAATTCGATTCGCCATCCTCGTCGGCGGTGGCGTCAAACGCAAAGAACTGATCTGCGTCGATCATGGGTCGACGCGTTACGACGACCAGCAATGCAGGCCAGCGGCGTTACCCACAGGTTCGCTGCTGGCCTGCTGCTTTGCGTGCGCGATGCGTGATCCGATGATCAGGACCGCTGAGTTTACCGCGGAGCGTGACGTGCTTGGATCGTTTGCACCGTCCGCGTAGCCGATTTCAAGGCGCGGTCGCCTTCGCCACGCGATCGTCGCGCAAGGAAATCAGCAACTCATCGAGCATCGGTTCTATTTCCGCAGCGCTGCGTGGAGCTTGCTCGCAAGGCAGGTCCAGCAGTTTGCTGAGCGTTTCGGCCGAGCGAATCGTGATCGACTTCGGTTGCACGTGCAGGACGAATAAGCGGGTGCCATCTCGCGAGTAGGCGATGTCATACGCATTGCCGAAACTTGCATGGCGCGGTACACCAGTCGCGAGATCCCAGGAAGTGAAGCCCGCGATTTCTGGGCCCAATACCATGCGCTGGTCTTGGCCGTCGAAAGCGATCAGATTTCCACCCTCCTTCGCCGCTAGCACGGTCTTCCAGTCTGGCACGCTCACCACGGCCACGCCTGGCTCAGCGCACGCAAGGAGATGGCCGCTCGGGCTGAAGGCGACTTGTCTTCCCGTCTTCGCCAGGTCGAAGACCTCCTTGCCGGTGGCGCAATTCCAAACTTTCATCTTATTCCCGAGGCTGGCCGCGATGAGCATGTCGTCGGGACTGAACGCGACCATGTTGCCCGGAACGAGATTGAATGTCGCGTTTGCCGCAGGCGACAAGTTGATTTCCTTCTGCGTCGCAAGGTCGAACAGCCGGACGGTTGCAGGATACTTGCCGTTGAGCGCCATTTTCTTTAGCTGATCGGTATATTGCGACGGCTTCAATCCATGAACTCCCACGAACCGCGGATGGGTCACCGCCACGACCGCCAGATAACGATCATGCGGGCTGAA
>DATCFX010000049.1:0-1820 GCA_036509275.1 Pirellulales bacterium
CACCCTCGGCCGGCGACGCATACCGCCGCTCTTGCCCCGACGAGTCTAGGATATTGCCCGGATTGTTGAACCGTGCGGCCTTGCTGCCCGGGGGCGGCGCGTAGCCGCCGGAACGCGCCACGGTGTTTGCCGATTGCGCGGCCGTCTGCGGCCCCCACAGGTCGGCTATGTCCGAAGATTCTTTTTCATTGCGGGCCGCCGTGCGGGCAGATTGGTCATTGAGGATAGACGCCGCGCGTTTAAAATCCCCGTGCATTACAGCGCCGATTGCCGCGGCCGCGCCGCCCACGGCGTCGCCGATTCCCGAGAATAGATTTTTAATGAAAACCGCCGACGAGCCAATAAGTTTTAACCCCGTGGTAAACTCGTCGCTCTGCACGTTCACGTCGCCGAATATCTTAAGCAATTGCATCATAACGGGCGTGATGGCCGTCAAGAGCGTTTGCCCTGCGGCTTGGATTTGCAGGCCCACGTTGCGCCAGTATGTTTGCAGCGCCGCCGCTTTTTTGACTGTCTCCTCGGTCACGGCGTTGTCACGCTCGGCCATGCGCAGATTTTCCTCGCGCGCCTGTTTCGACTGCACGAGGTAATTTATCTCGCCCTGCGACAGCCCCGCCTGCCTGAACATAGTGACCTGATACTGACGGCCGTACCGCGCCGTTTTGTCGGCGAGCTCCTCGAATAGTGCGCCCTGATTTCGCAGGTCGCCGTTTACGTCGCGAATGTTCACGCCGCGATTACGGAAAAGCTGAATGAGCGCCGACTGTTCGCCAGTCGTTTTCATTTTCTGAAAATCTTCAGTCAATTGCGAGAACGCGGCCTGCGCATCCGTCGCCGACCCGCCGGCCAGCTCGACCGCATTGCCCCATTTGTTGAGCTCGTGCGCTGACATATTGATATTGGCCGCGGTACGGCCTAGAGCTGCCTCGCCCGCGTTCAAGTTGCCGAGCCATTTGGCGAACCCCGTGGCTGATTCGAACCCAAGAAATAGGCCCGCAATGGTGCGGCCGACCTCGGTCAATGACTTGGTGATTTCGTCCGCACTGGCTTTAGCCTTGCGCGCAGTCTCGCCGGTTTCTTTCTCGGCAGTCTCGCGGCCCTTTTTATAATTGGACGCGTCGAGCCCCAAAAGCACAACAAGGCTGTCGATTACTGTAGCCACGAGGTTTTAATCACCCTTGTCTGTTTCGCGTCGGTTGTGGGCGTCGACCGCGATAACCTCGCATAAATTGAAGGCATCGCGAACGCCGTAAACCGACTGCAACTCATACAGCGTCGCTTTGCCCCCGGATATTATCATACCGATAAGCGGGGGCAAGTTCACGTAGTCCACAATTCGGCCGGCGCGGGCCGCGAACAGTGCCGCCCCTAGGTCGGGGTTGCGTCGGCCGGCGAAAAACCCGTGTGAAGTTTGAACAGCGCAATTTGCAGCGTCAGGAACGTTTTGATTTCCTCGACCGGGCAATTGACCCCGGCCGCGATAGGCTGCAACGGCTGGCCCGGCTTGTGCTCATACTTGGCCTGCGCGAGCATTTCGTCGAGGAGCGGCCTTAGAGCTCCGTAGGGGGCCTGTAGGAGCGCGGTCACGCCGAACCCTGCAAGGCCCGACCAACCGCCGGAAAGCGCTCCTGTGGGCAATACGGCCCCGCTGGCGGCAAGAGCGAGGAGCGCTCGCAACGCCCAATCCTGGCCCGTGTAGGCGTCCATTTCAGTCAAGACAAAGGTTTTGCCATTGTCGCGTTCGCCCGCGGCCTCGGCACGCGTGCCCGGAATCGTCAGTTTTTCAGTACGACGCAATTTAAACTCCTCGAGCGTGGTGG
>DATCFX010000050.1:0-1006 GCA_036509275.1 Pirellulales bacterium
AGGCATGCAAGTGCAGTGGGACGCTTATTCGCCGGGCCAGTTTGATTCCGAGCCGCTGGTCGTGCCCGGCCGCTACAACTTTTCGCAGGCCGCGATCTACCGTTTGAAGCTGAAAGACATTCCCGGCCGCCCTGGCATCGAACTCTATCCGACGCTCGAAATCGGCCCGGCCACTCCCCGCACCGAGCCTTATCTGACGCACAATCCGATCCCCTTCCAGTTGACGGAAGAGGATTTTGACCAGATTCTCACCGGCAACTTCGTCACCAAAGTCATCTACCTGCCGGACGCCGAGTACCAGGAACTGGCGCTGGCCGGCGTCGAAACGCTCGTGAGCACGCGGCTCGATCCGGGCGTGGACCCGATTGTCGAAGCCGATCGCCGCGGCACCATCATGGCGATCATCCGCGTGGGCAATATCGATCTCGAAGTTCCCGGCTCGGGTGCCGGCGGCGGACCGTTGCCGATGAACGTTGCGGCACCCTGCTGTCCACCCGGCCTGGCGGGCCCACCGGGCATGGGCGGCCCCATGTGCGGCATGGGTGGCGGTCCGATGATGGGTGGCGGTCCGATGATGGGCGGCGGCGCTCCGATGATGGCCGGACCGGGCATGGTCGCCGGCATGACCGCGCCGCAATATGGCATGCCGATCACCGGCACGCCGATCGGGCTGCCGGGCCCGCCGCACATGCCGCTAGGCGTGCCGGCCGGCTTGCAGAAGCACGTGGTGAAGAACCACACGTTCATGCACATTCCCGAGCCGGTCGAAAAGGTGAAAATCCACGTCAAGCAAACGCCCGGCATGAGCTATCCGCAGCCGGCCAAGCGGGTCTTTATCCAAGAACACGCCAAAACTCCCTGGTGGCCGTTCCATCAGCCCCTGGCTGATCGCCGGCAAGCCGTCAATACGCAGACCAACTCGACGCTGCCGCCGGGCACCGCCTGCGTCACCGACGCTCCGTAGCCACGAACCCTCCTCCGGCTCGCTTGCGAGCCGGAGGAGAGC
>DATCFX010000051.1:0-1325 GCA_036509275.1 Pirellulales bacterium
TTGCCCCCCGCGTGGCGCACTCGAACCGCGGCGAAGCGGCCGCTGAGTGTGGCGTTGCTGCCTTCGCGCCAGCTGATGGTCTGATACGCCTGGGCGGGCAGGGATTGCGCCAGCGCCTTGACGCTCTGGGGTTGACGAGCCGGCGTTCGCCTGGGCATCACGGGCGGGCGGCCCTTGCCGGCGTACGGCAGGGCCGGCAGGGGATCGACCCCGGGTGGCCAGACCACCACCGCCGAAGTCACCCCGACCACGTAGGGCAAGCCCATGTCGCTGAGCGCCCGCCTGAAGGCGGTATCGACGCCGTAGCCGGCATCGGCCAGCACGCAGTGGCGGGGTGCGCCTTCAGCGAGAAGCTTGTGCAGCTGCTGCAGCGCGATCTGCGTCTTGGTGGCGAAATCAAGCCCAGCGGGCACGCCCGCGTTGTTGCGACGTATCGCGTCGGCGGCCCACTCCTCGGGCAAATACAGCTGCCAGGCCAGCGGCAGGCTGCCCTGGCTGCAGGCCAGTGAAACGCTCACCGCCACCTGGCAGTTGTCCTGCTTGCCCAGCATCCCGCAGTACTGCCGGGCCACGCCGACCGAGTGGCGTCCCTTCTTCGGAAAGCCCGTGTCGTCGATGATCCACCAGCCACCCTCGCTGAAATCCATCTTCGGCACCACCCACTGGCAGACGCGTCGCAGCATCTCGTCGTCGGACCACTCGGCCTTGGCCACGAAGTGGTGCAACGATTGATGTCGTGCGCTGGCGTGCATCGGATCTACCCGCGCGGCCATCGGCTCGACGCTCTTGCGCGACAGCGGCAGCATCAGCCCCGTGCAGTAGCCCTTCAAGCCGCTATTGCGGTCTGCGTGCCCCAGTCCCTGCGCCAAATGCTCCATGTACTCATCGAAACGCTCGCTCGTCGTGCTCATCATTCCTCATGTGAAGAGTGAAGAAGCTCGCATAATGCCTTGATTTTATTGACACAGTAAGACTAGCCGAACCGCTTACTGCGACAGAACCGCCCTAAGTTCTCGAGCCTGGGCTCCAATAGGAGCGAGAAATTCATGGGCAAACCGGCACATCACCTCAGAGCCAGCAAGCTGGAGCAGCGAGTCGCTCCGCTCCTGCCTTTTTCGGCCTCTTACTATAAGCAACGCGCCGCGCGCCTGGCCTCGGGCCACGTCGTCATCGTCACCGGTGGCCGAGACTACGCCAACCGCGACTTCACCTTTGCGGCGCTCGACCGCGTGCACGCTCACCGTGCGATCACACTCATCGTTTACGGCGCCTGCTTCGATCGCGCGACCGGCGAGCCGTTGGGCGCCGACCGCTGGGCCGACGAG
>DATCFX010000052.1:0-1109 GCA_036509275.1 Pirellulales bacterium
CGGCATATCCTATCCGATCGCCCTGGCCTTCGACTCCAGCGGCAACCTGTACGTGGCCAACTATGGCAACAACACTGTGGAGGAGTTCGCGCCGGGCAGCACCACGGCCAGCGCCACTTACTCCGCCGGCGTGTCCGGTCCCGAAGCCCTGGTTTTCGACTCCAGCGGCAACCTCTACGTGGCCAATGCAAACAACAACACGGTGCAGGAGTTCGCGCCGGGGAGCACTACGGCCAGCGCCACCTACTCCGCCGGTATGAACCACCCCATCGCCCTGGCCTTCGACTCCAGCGGCAATCTCTACGTGGCAAATACAGGCAACGTGACCGTGGAGGAGTTCGGCCCGGGAAGTACCACGCCGAGTGCCACCTTCTCCGCCGGCATATCCTATCCGATCGCCCTGGCCTTCGACTCCAGCGGCAACCTGTACGTTGTTAACGATGGCAATGCCACGGTGGGGGAGTTCTCGCCGGCGAGCACCACGCCCACGGCCGCCGGCGTGGTGATTCAATCGTCGGTCGAGTCACGGCCAATGCTCGTCGGCGGCACCAACGGCTCGCCGGTGGCGGGTATCAATCTCACCAGTGCCGAACTGGCCCAGATCTTTACCACGTCGACCGGCACGGTCACGATCGGCGACGGCCAGCAGACCGGCAACATCACGTTCTCCACCGCCACGCCTGCCACCACGGCCGGCGCCTCGCTAAACGTGATTCAATCCGCCTCCGGCGCCGGCCAAATCATTCTGGACGACGCATCGGGATCGGGCACAGGACTCAATGGCAACGGCGGCCTGGTGAGTCTTACCCCCGGCACCGGCGGTATCCAAACTACCTTGTTTTCCACCGGCACCCCGTTGGCGAGCCAGGAATTTTCCACCAGCGGGAATCCCTTGAACCTCTCGCTGGGGTTTGCCCCCACGATCGGTGCTCAGCTTACGGTCGTCAACAACACGGCCACGCCCGTGGGCAGCAACCTGATCAGCGGCACGTTCTCGAACCTGGCGCAGAGCGCGACCGTCGCCCTGAGCTATCTCGGCACTTCCTACACGTTCCAAGCTGATTACCAGGGAGGCAGCGGCAACGACCTGGTGCTGACCGACCTGGGCA
>DATCFX010000053.1:0-1549 GCA_036509275.1 Pirellulales bacterium
GGCTGCGCTCGACCTACCGCCTGCGGGCCGGCCAGCAGCGGCTCGCGATCGAAGACGAAGTCAGCAACCCATCTTCCGAGCCGGCCGAACTCGAGCTGCTGTATCACATCAATTTCGGTCCCCCGCTGTTGGCTCCGGGAACCCGGGTTGAAGCGGCCATCCAGCGGCTGGCCCCGCGGGATCGGCATTCGGCGCAAGACGTGGCGAGCTGGCAAGATTATGGGCCGCCGCAGCCTGGTTCGCGCGAGTTTGCGCATTTCGCCGCGCTGCGGGGCGATGCGAGCGGCCGCACCCGTGTGCTGCTGACCGCAGCCGACGGGCAGCAGGGCGTGAGCCTGCAATTCAATCTCCACCAGCTCCCGTGCTTCACGCTGTGGAAAAGCCAACTCGCGCCGGACGATGGCTACGTCACGGGGCTAGAGCCGGGCATCAATTTTCCGAATGTCCGCGACTTCGAAAACAGCCGCGGCCGAGTGGCAACGCTCGAGCCCGGCCAGTCGCGACGTTTCACGATGACGCTCGAAGTCCACCCGGACGCGGTTAGCGTTGGCCAAGCGCGCGAAGACGTGATCCAATTACGCCGAGGCGCCGCTCCGATCATCGAGCGGCAGCCCCACGCCGATTGGTCGCCGTAGGTCGGGCCGTGGGCAATGTTGACACGTGCGCATGACGTGTAGGGTACGAATGTCAGGGGGGCGGGCACTATTTTTTCGAGGGATACCGGATCCGATGTCGACACGATTGCGTGACAGGACGGGCTCGTCCCGGTGGCCACGGCTGCTGCTGGGTTTCGTCGTAGGGTTGAGCGCAGCGGCCGAACTGGCGTTTGCGGCCGAACTGGCGCTCGCGGGCGAAGGCGCGCAAGCGGCTGAGGCCGCCAAACCAACTTTAGGTGCGGTGGGCGATTTCTCGCTCCAAGACCTGCACGGCCAAACCGTCACGCAGAAGCATTACCGAGGTTGCCGCGCGGTGGTGCTGTTCTTTCTGGGCACCGAATGCCCGGTCTCCAACGGTTATGCCCCCACCATGACCGAACTCGACCGCCGCTACAAAAAACAGGGGGTGATCGTCGAAGGCGTGTATAGCGAGCCGAGCGTCACGCGCGAAGCGGCCCGGGCGCACGCCAAGGAATACTCGCTGGACTTTCCCATCTCGCTCGATCCCGAGCAGGTTTTGGCTCGGCAGGCAGGAATCACGATTACGCCGGAAGCGGTGGTGCTCGCCGCCGACGGCAAGGTGCTATATCGCGGGCGGATTGACAACCGCTATTCGCCGGAAGGCAAACGTCGCCTGGAGGCGACGCGCCATGATCTGGACGCCGCCATCAGCGCGGTGTTGGCCGGCCAGACGCCGCCGGCCGTGAGCACTCCCGCATTCGGGTGCCCGCTTCCCAAACGGCGTGCGGCGCCGTCACAATGAGCGAGACGACTTGGATGTCCGGCTGCCGCGATTGGCATTCCTCTCATCCGTACTGCCAGGGCTGATTCCATGCGAGTTGCAAAATGGCCGGTAGGGATCGCCCAAAAAATAACTTCCGTATTTCCCGGCC
>DATCFX010000054.1:0-1949 GCA_036509275.1 Pirellulales bacterium
TTGAAGCTCGCGCCCGGCGAGTTCAACGTATTGTCCCTCTGGAGCGTGCCATACAGGTACAAGTCGGGAATCGGCGTCACTTCTTCGAAACGCAGGTTGATGCGGGCCTGCTGTTCGCTGTTGCGGGCAGCCAGGATATCGGGATGCCGCTCCCAGACGGCCCGTTTTAGGGCATCGTATCCGAGCGCCGGGATCGCGACATTCAAGCTACCGGCGAGTTGGGCCGGCGGCAGGTTGGGCACATTGACCGTCGCGGCCAGTTGGTTCCAGGCGGCGAAGTAACGATTGCGGGCCGCCACCAAGGCTCCGCGGGCCTGCATCGCCAGCACCCGGAGCTGCATCGGTTCGTAGGCTGCCGCTTCACCGCCGCGAAGTTGTTCGACCTGGATGCGATACGCGGCTTCGGTAAAGCGCACCAGCGCGTCCATGGTGCGCACGCCTTCTTCCGCCACAAGCACGGCATAGTATCGGGCCTGCACCTGCGTGATCAGCCCGATGCGATCTCGGCGCAGCGCCAACTCGGCGTTGCGCACGTCGATCATGGCGGCGGCTTGGGCCAATTGCAGCTTGCCGGCCGTTTTGACCCATTGATTGAAATATCCGCCGTTGTAGTCGGGGCTGCGCGAGCTGCCGACGGTATCGGCCTCGTAACCGATCGTCGGGTTCGGGTGCGTGCCCACTTGGATCGCATTGCCGCGGGCGGCGGTAATGGCGGCCTGCGCCTGGCGAATCACCGGGCTCGAGCCGATCGCCAGATTTTCCAGGTCGGTCAACGCCACGGGCCGCTGCGACGGGCCGGGCACCGGATAAATCGCCGGCGGCAGCGGCGGCAGCGGCGGAAACAACTGGTCGACGGCGCCAACCCGGATCTCGGGATGTTCGGGATCGTAAGGCGGCAGGCGAATCTCGGGCGCGCCCGCGCCCGGCAAGTTCTTGGGCAAAGCCAGGATCTGACGGCGGGGACTATACGGCAAGTCGTTGGCTGATTCCTGAGCGCACGCCGGCATCGCCCCTGGCCAACACGCGGCCAGCGCCAACACCCAGGCCAGCGCGGCGTACGCCGGCCCCGCGCGCCGTGGCATGCGCAACGCCTCGCAGGCGCTATCGGCAGCGCACGAGGCAGAGGCCTTTGCGGGTGGAAGACGAAACGTCATGGGCCAACCAACGCGGTGTATGATCCGGTTTGCTATCGTGCCGTCGAGCGGGCAATGGCGCCGCCGTTACAAACATCACGAGCGCAAGATCGTGCAAAATCTGCATCGACCGAGCGCCCCCGGAAAATCCAGCATTTCCGCTACGCTCCGCAGCGTTGGCACCGTGGCCGGCAGGCAGCACAATTTTCTGGCGGCCGGCCAAGCCGCGCCGGCCTCGGATCGGAGTTGACAGGAGAAATCGGATGCTGCGCGCGATTTTGGGTCGAATGGCCCGGATTTCCGGGCTAGCAGCAGTTCAGGATAATCCGAAAGTGCTCAATCTACGGAAGGCGAGGTGCCGATGGATTGCAAGGAGTTGATCCAGTGGCTGACTTGCGCGCACCTGGAACGAAATGGCTGACAGACGTGATGCTTTCGCCTCTGACTCGTTGATAAGTGACGCGACGAATGCAGCCTGATGAACGTTTGTCGCCCGAGACGATCGGCAGTTTCCCCCGTCGGGAGGCGGGAATGACTCGAACCGCGATGAGCATGCCGATCTGGATCGGCCTGTTGAGCCTGACCTTGGCCGCGACCGGCCAAGCGCAGATCATCGCGGTGCGCCCGATGGTCGGCCCGACGAGCGGACCAGGTTCCAATCCCGATCCGCAGCCGAATCTGGCCATTCCGGCCAGTTTTCAGGATCCGGCCGTCCTCGGCGAGGTTAGCCTCGCGCCGCCGGCCCCGGCGGCACCAGCGCCCGCGGCAGTTGCACCAGGCCTCGCAGCACCAGCCGCCGCGCCATCCGCCCCGGGG
>DATCFX010000055.1:0-1662 GCA_036509275.1 Pirellulales bacterium
CCGCCATGTTGCAAACGCTCAAGCCCCGGGGGCGGATGCACGTCGTCGGCGCAGTGGTCGAGCCGATGGGCATTCCGGCCTTCAGCCTGATCGGCGGCCAGAAGAGCGTTTTGGGCTCTCCCACCGGCAGCCCGGCGATGATCGCCACGATGCTCGAGTTTGCCGCCCGGCACAAGATTTCGCCGCAGGTGGAGCATTTTCCGCTGAGCAAGGTGAACGACGCCCTGGCCCACCTGCGCGCCGGCAAAGCGCGCTACCGCATCGTGCTCGACGGCGGCAAATAGCACGGGTAAACTGTACGTTGACCAGTTCATTAAGATCGACCGAAAAATAACTTCTCCGCAACTCCTCTCCCCCTTGCGGGAGAGGGCACGGTGAGGGGCCGGGAAAAACCGAAGTTATTTTTCGGCCGATCGTTAGCACTCCTGGAGGCGGGGTGCTTGTCGCACGGAGGCGTTATGTCGCGAAACAACAAACAGCGTCGCCACGAAAAACAGCAAAAGCAGCAGAAACGTCGTCGCCGGGAGGCCATGATCCGCGGCACCGCCGCACCGCGCTGGATCGCCGTCTGCGAGCAGGCAGTTACGCTGTTGAAATGCCGCTCGTGGGACGAAGCCCGCGAAGTGCTCGAGCAATACGAATGGGAGCATCCCGGGCAGCGCGAAGTCTTGCGGCTCCTGCTCGATGTTTACCACGAGCAGGGAGACTACGTTCCGTATTGCCGAACCTGTCGCCGGCTGCTGGAGAAGGAGCCGGACAATCTCAACTTGCATCTGATGTTGGCCGGAGGCTATTGGAACGATGCGCGATTGGCTTCCGCGCTCCGGGCCTTCCGCCGGTTCGTTGAGTTATGGCCGGACGATCCGCTGGCCGACGGCGCTCGCGAAGGGATCGAGCAACTGGAACCGGCGGTCGAAGAACTGCTCCACGGCCTGCCCTTCGCCGGCGAGGAACGTCTCGAACTGGCGGCGATGCACGAGGAGGTCATGGCCTCGCTGGCTGCCGGCGATTGCGAGCGAACGATCCGGATCGGCGAGCAATTGTTGGCCCGCAGCCCCGATTTCGCTCCCACCATGAACAATCTCAGCGAGGCCTATTTTCGGCTGGGACACGCTGACAAGGCCATCGACATATCGCGGCGGGTTTTGCAGCAGCACCCGGATGATTTTCATGCTCTCTCGAATCTGACAAGGTATCAGTTCTTGAGCGGCCGGCAGGACGAGGCCCGGGAGTTGGCCGAACAACTGCGGTCCGTGCGCTCGGAACGTGACGACCTGTGGTACAAGCAATGCGAAGCGTTGAGCTTTCTGGGAGACGACGACGCCGTGCTCGCCTGCTTCGCGGAAGCGGAGCGCGCCGGAGTCACCCGGCAACAAACGCCGGCCGAAGCGCTCTTGTATCATCTGGCCGCCGTGGCGCTGGCCCGACAGGGCCAGCAACGGCAGGCGACCCGCTACTGGCGCCAAGCCCTGAAGATCCAGCCCGGCCTGAAGCTGGCAAAGGAAAATCTAGCGGATGCGGCCCAGCGAATCGGCCAGCGGCACGGTCCCTGGTGCTTCTCTCTGAGCTCCTGGATCCGCGAGGAGCTGATCGACAACCTTTGTGCTTCGCTCGATCGGCAGGCGCGTCGCAAGAGTGATGAAACCGGGGAGCGGGCGGTCA
>DATCFX010000056.1:0-7957 GCA_036509275.1 Pirellulales bacterium
CACGCAGAATATCAATGCGATCATCGTCCACGGACTGGGCGGCGGGGACACGCTGACCGTGACCGATCCTTATAACTCCGGCACCGGCACGCTGCGGCCGCAAGGCATGCAGTGGAACAGCCCCGCGTTCCAAATCTCGGCCGACAACACGCAAGACATCGTCTTCAGCGGCAATCAGAACGACTCGGCCACGCTCGATGACGGAACGGGCAGCGACCAGGCCACGTTCACCACCAGCTCGGTCGAACTCTCCGGCCCGCAACTATTCGACAACAAGCTCACGGGGTTCGGCTCGGCGCTAGTGGTTGCCGGCAGCACGGCGGCCACGGCCTCGATCCAGGACTCCGGCGGTGGCGCCGTGGTCGGCAGCGCCGCCCAGACCTCGCTGTCGGGCAGCGGCTATTCATATGTGGCAAAAGGCTTCCAGCATGTCACGGCCACAGCCGACTCCAGTGCGGATAGCGTGCAATTGAACCCATCGGCCGGCTACACCGTCGCGTCGCAGTCCGGCTCGCCGGTGCTGACCAATGCCAGCGGCGTGGCGGTGATCGTGACCACCGGGTTCGCCAGCGGCTCGGGGGCGATCGTGCCGTCCGGGCCAGTGCTAACGGTCACGGGCACCAGCGGCGCCGACACGATGGCCATCACGTTCTCGTCGGCGAGAAACTTCTCGATCACCATCGGCGCGACGACGTACAATTACAGCACGCAGAATATCAATGCGATCATCGTCCACGGACTGGGCGGCGAGGATACGCTGACCGTGACCGATCCTTATAACTCCGGCACCGGCACGCTGCGGCCGCAAGGCATGCAATGGAACAGCCCCGCGTTCCAAATCTCGGCCGACAACACGCAGGACATCGTCTTCAGCGGCGATCAGAACGACTCGGCCACGCTCCAAGACGGAACGGGCAGCGACCTGGCCACGCTCACCACCAGCTCGGTCGAACTCTCGGGGCCGCAACTGTTCGACAACAAGCTCACGGGCTTCGGCTCGGCGCTCGTGATTGCCGGCAGCACGTCGGCCACCGCCTCGATCCAGGACTCCGGCGGCGGCGCCGTGGTGGGCAGCGCCGCCCAGACCTCGCTGTCGGGCAGCGGCTATTCGTATGTGACCAAAGGCTTCCAGCACGTCACGGCCACGGCCGGATCTGGTTCTGACACGGTGCAGCTAAACCCATCGGCCGGATATACCGTCGCGACGACGGCCAGTTCGTCCGTTCTGACTGGCCCCAGCGGCGCGCAGGTGATCGTGGCCACCGGCTTCGCCAGTCAACAGCAGCAGCCGCCCGCGGTGGTCCAGTCCGGCACTGCGTTGACGGTCACCGACACCATTGCCGCCGACACGATTGCCATTATCTTCTACTCGGCGACAGACTTCTCGATCACCGTCAATGGCACGAAGAGCAGCTATAGCACGCAGAACATCAACCAGATCATTGTGCATGGCCTGGGTGGAGCGGACACGCTGTTCGTTTCCGACATTGACAATACGGGCGTCGGCACGTGGTCGCCGCAGTTCATGCAATGGAACACGGCTCGGTACCAAATCTCAGCCGACAAGACACAGTATCTCGAAGTTAATGGCGTGCAGCATGACTCGGCCACGCTCCAAGGTTCCACCGGCAGCGACCAGGCGACGCTCGCTACGGCCTCTGTTGAAATGTTGAATACGGGGCTGTTCGACAATCGGATCACTGGCTTCGGCTCGGTGCAAGTGGTTGCTGGGAGCTCGTCGGCCACGGCCGCGGTACAGGACTCCGGCGGTGGCGCGGTTGTCGGCAGCGCCACGCAGACCTCGCTCTCGGGCAGTGGCTACTCCTATGTGGCCAAAGGTTTTCAACATGTCACCGCCGCGGCCGGCTCCGGATCCGACACCGTGCAGTTGAACCCGTCGGCTGGATACACCGTCACCTCGCAGGCCGGCTCGTCCGTGCTGACCGGTCCCGGCGGCGCGCAGGTGATCGTGGCCACCGGCTTCGCCAGTCAACAGCCGCCGGCGGCAGTCGTCCAGTCCGGTCCCGTATTGACGGTCACCGGCACCAGCGGTGCCGACACGACGACCATCGCCTTCTCGTCGGCGACGGCCTTCTCGATCACTCTCGATGGCACGACGAGCAGCTACAGCACGCAGAACATCAACCAGATCATCGTGCATGGATTAGGCGGCGCGGACACGCTGACTGTTACCGACACGTTCAACAATGGCGTCGGCACGTGGGACCCGCAGTTCGTGCAGTGGAACACGGCCGCGTACGAGATCTCGGCCGACAGGACGTTGAATATTGCCTTTACCGGCAAGCAGAACGACTCGGCCACGCTCAACGGCACCACCGGCAGCGACCAGGCCACGCTTACGACCACCTCCGTCGAAATGGCGAACACTGGGCTGTTCGACAATCAGGTTCTCGGGTTCGGCTCGGTACAAGTGTATGCCGGTAGCGCGTCGGCAACGGCCACGGTTGATGACTCCGGCGGCGGCGCGGTCGTGGCCAGCGCCACCCAGACCACGCTATCGGGCACGGGCTACGCGTATGTGCTCAGCGGTTTCCAAAGCGTACTTGCCACGGCCGGCTCCAGCGCCGACACCGTCGAACTGGACGAGTCGTCCGGCTACACGGCGTCGACTCAGTCGGGCGTGGCGGTGCTGACCAATTCGAGCGGCGTGGCAATCGTCACGGCCAACGGGTTTAGCAATCCCCAGATCGTCGCCTCGTCGGGCTCCGGCGGCTCAGGCAGCGGCGGCGCTATATCGATCTCCGCCGGTACGTTGAGCGGCACGTTGAGCGGCACGTTGAGCGGCGGAACGTTGATCTTGACTGCCCCGACCAGTCCCGTGCTAATAACCGGCAATCCCGTGTTAATACCCGGCGGTGGGGGAACGCTCTATGGTACCGGCACGATCACGCTAGGTACCGGCACGATCACGCTGGGCACCGGCACTCTGCTTTCGCCGACCCAAGGTATCTTGACTTTGGGCCCGCCGGCCGCGTAGGCCCGGTCGCCCAAGCTTTGGTGCCATGCCCGCCGGACGGTCGTTGACGCTTTACCGCGGCGACGATTCGAGGTTCGCGGCGGGGGCCGCTAGCGGAGCGGTGGCATACGCCGGGTTGATTTTCGCCAACTCCTCGGCCATGGCGCCGACCGTGTAGCGGATCTGGTCGACCGTGTGGTTCGAGGTGATGAAGAATCGCAGCCTGGCCGCCTTTTCTTCCACGGCCGGATACAGGATCGGCTGCACATTGACGCCGCGCCGCGCCAGCGCTCGCGACAATTGCAGGCAGTGCATCGAGTTGCCGAGGATGATCGGCACGACCGGCGAGTCCTTGCTGAGCCCGGTGTTCAACTGATGCTTCTTGGCCAGCGAGAGAAACAGTTTGGCCCGTTCGTGCAGCCGGGTCACGCGCTGCGGTTCGGCTTCCAGCACGCGGATCGAAGCCAGCGAGGCGGCGGCGTTGGGCGGCGAAATGCCCACGCTGTACACGAAGCCCGGCGCGGTGTATTTCAGATACTCGACGACGGCCTTGCAGCCGGCGATGTAGCCGCCGCAACTGCCGAACGACTTGCTGAGCGTGCCCATCCACAGGTCGACGTCGGCCGCCTTGACGTGGTGGTACTCGCCCACGCCACGGCCATGTGCTCCCAGCACGCCGGCCGAATGGGCCTCGTCGACCATCAGGAAGGCCTTGTGCTTTTTCTTCACCTGCACGAAATTCGGCAGGTCGGAAATATCGCCGTCCATGCTGTACACGCCTTCGATGGCGATCAGCACCCGGCGATAATCACCGCGCAAATCGGTGAGCAACTGGTCGACGGTCTGCCAGTCGTTGTGCGGAAACGCCCGCCGCCGGGCACCGGACAGAATGCAGCCTTGGATGATGCTGTTGTGCGCCAGGCCGTCGTGCAGGATCAAGTCGCCGGGGCCGAACAGATGCCCGATCGTGGTCTCGTTCGTAGAATGCCCGCCGACGAAGACGATCGAGTCTTCGGTGCCGATAAAGTCGGCAATGGCCCGCTCCAGTTCGCGGTGGACGGTCTTTTCGCCGGAGACCAGCCGGCTGGCCGAGACGCTCGTACCGAAGCGATCGATGGCGTCTTTGGCCGCTTGGGTCACGCGCGGATCGCCCGACATGCCCACGTAATTGTAGCTGGAGAAATTGATCAGCTCGCGGCCGTCGATCATCGTCGTGTCGTTGGTCACGCGCTGGTGGACATTGAAGAAGGGGTTGCCCAAGCCGGAGGCATCGAGCATCTCCAGGCTTTGCTTGAGGGCCACGTATTCCTTGTACAAGTCGAAGCGGTAGTTCTCCGGCGGAATATCGTCGTTGTCGGTCGCTGGCTGCGGATGGGCCAGGTAGTTTTCCACGGCATCGACCACGTCGCGGCAGGTTTCCAACTGCGGCAGGACGTCTTCGGGAAACCGGCCGCCGAAGCGTTCTTCGATCGCCGCCAGAATCTCCATTCGCTCGAGCGAATCGAGCCCCAGTTCCGGAATGCTCGAATCGAGCGACAGGCCGTGGGCCCGCTCCTTGGCGATGCGCTGCACTTCTTCCAAGACCTGTTCGGCCGTCGTTTTGCGCCGGCCGCGCTTGCCGGAGCCGTTGCTGCCGGAGCCGTTGCTGCCGACCGCTGGCGGCGCGCTGGCGACACCGGCGGTCTCGTCCGTGGGCTCGACCACCGGCTGCACAGGGCGGGCCTTTCGCCGGGGAGGAGCGGCCGCTTCTGCCACGCTGGCCGCCGCGGCAACCTCTTCCGTCTCGGCCGCGGCCGGCACGCTGTCCCAAGCGGCGACCACTTCCAGCGAACCATCAAGGAAACCGCTGCGGCAGGCATGCCGCTGGATTTTGCCGCTCGAGGTTTTAGGAATGCTGCCCGAGCGGACCAGGCGGATGGCGTCCACCGGCAGCTCGTGTTCGCGCGAGACGTCGCGGCGAATGGCGGCAAACACGCCCTCCGTATCGGCCGATTGGTGGCGTTCGATCTCGTAGACGATCACCAGCCGCGGCTCTTCGCCGACGTCCACGGTCAAAGCCGCGCCGCAGCCCGGCCGCAGCGACGCATGGCTCTTCTCGACCGTCAACTCGATATCGTGCGGATAGTGGTTCAAGCCGCGAATGATGATCAGGTCCTTCAGGCGGCCGGCAATAAACAGCTCGGAACCGTCGAAAAATCCCAGGTCGCCGGTGCGCAGATACGGCCCCACGCCCGTGTCGCTCAGCCGGGCGCGGAAGTTGTGCTCGGTCTCCTCGCGGCGGCGCCAATAGCCTTGGGCCATGCTGGTGCCGCGGACCCAGATCTCGCCGACGTCTCCCTCGGCCGAGCATTGGCGAGTCTGCGGGTTGACGATCATAATCTCCTGGTCGAGTAACGCCTGGCCCGTGCCCACCAGCAGGCGGCCGCCATTGGAGCCGACGGTCAGCGGCACCACCACGCGGCTTTCCAGGGCCTTGGCATCGAAGGCGCGGACGACCGGCGGCGTAAACTTCTGCCCGCCGGAGACCAAGAGCGTGGCCTCGGCCAAACCGTAGCAGGGATAAAACGCCGTGCGCCGGAAGCCGCAAGGCTCGAACATTTCGGTAAAGCGATCGAGCGTCTCGGCCCGCACCGGCTCGGCGCCGTTGAATGCCAGCGACCAGTTGCTCAGATCCAGCTTGCTGCGCTGCTCGGCCGTGACCTTGCGCACGCACAGGTCGTAGGCGAAATTCGGGCCGCCGCTGACCGTGCAGCGATAGCGGCTGATGGCTTGCAGCCAGCGAAATGGTCGCGTCAGAAACGACATGGGCGACATCAACACGTTGGGCCGGCCCACAAAGATCGGCTGCAAGATGCCTCCGACCAACCCCATATCGTGATAGCTGGGCAGCCAAAACATGCCCGAACCGGACCGCGTGAGCTCGAAGCCGTGCGAGATCATGGCGCAGTTGTGCATCAGGTTCTTGTGGCTGAGCATCACCCCCTTGGGCGTGCCGGTCGAACCGGACGTGTACTGCAGGCAGGCCAAGGTTTCGGCGGCAATCGGGGTCGGGTCCCAATCGTCGGCCATGGCCTCGGGTAGCTTGTCGATGGCCAGCCACTGCATCGTTTGCAGCAGGGGCGTTTCGGCCAGCAGCGGCTGAACCCGTTCCAGCACGTTGTCGATCGTCAGCGCGACTTTGGCTTCGGCATCGGCGGCAATCGCCTGAATGCGATCGAGCTTGCGGTTCATGCGCGGCGGGTACGCCGGCACGGCAATCACGCCGGCGTACAGGCAGCCGAAGAAGCCAGCCACAAAATCCAGGCCGGCCGGAAACAATAGCAGCGCCCGCTCGCCGCTCAACCCGCGAGCTTGCAGCCAGGCCGCAATCGTGCGCGCCCGCCGATCCAGCTCGGCAAAGGTGACGTTCACCTCTTCGGTTTCGCCGTCCGTGAGGAACTGAAAGGCCAGGTCGCCGCCCGACTGTGTCGCGCGCAGGCGAAGCATTTCCACTAACGTCGGCGGGCCGTACAAAGCCCCGGGCATACAATCGTATTGCACGAGTTTTGGCGCTCCAAAAAAAGGCACATTCACCAGAGCGACACACCCATTGCGGCGGGGGCTGGCAGTTGCGTCCGCCGGCTCAAATGCCGGGAAACCCTCGACTCACAGCGCCTGCGACGAACCGGCGTTTCCGCAATGTATGGGCCTGGGGGAAATCGTTATAACCGAAGGGGGTTGATGTCGAGCTTTGCGAGCAGGGCTGGCTTATCCGGGTGACAGCATGCGCAAGACGTGTGGAGAAGCTCGCCAGCTCCGCTCGGGACTGTTGTTTTCGCAAACTGACTATTCGCAAAAGCTTATCAGGTCGGCAAACTCGTTTCAAACGTCTTTCGCCCGCCCGGCAGGCGGCTTTTCGCCACTTTTCTCGACGATTCCAGACTGCCGAGGCCGCTGGCCGCCGCACGTGGGGGGCGTTTTCGCCAGCTCCTAATCCCTAATAGGCGCTTCCACTGCTTCATTTATCATTATCGGCTGTCAGCGACCGCAGCCTTGCGCTATTGGCCGGAATCGTGCGGTTATGCCGATTACAGGAAATGGCCTGACAATGCCCCTTGTCTACTTATATTACCCAGGCTTACGTTAATCCACCCAATGTGAGTATATCGCTGCTCTCTTCTGAGGCTGTCGCACACGCACTTCGGCGGCTTATCATGGCCGGACCGCGCTTCCGCGCGGCGATTTCCATTATCGGAGGCGAACCATCAATCCATGCCAAGCGCTAGCCTCAAGTTATTGATCCTCGGGGCCCATCCAGACGATGCCGAGTTTCATGCCGGCGGATTGGCGACGCTGTATCGACAGCGGGGCGCAACGGTCAGAGTGATCTCGGTCACCAACGGTGCGGCGGGCCATCAACACCGCTTCGGCCCTGAGTTGACCGCCGAGCGACGCGCTGAGGCGGCCGAAGCCGCGGCGGTGATCGGTGCCAGTTCGGCCGTGTGGGACTTTCCTGACGGCCGGCTCGAGCCGTCGCTTCGCTTGCGAACGTGCATCATTCGCGAGTTGCGGCTGTTTGCCCCCGACCTGGTGCTGACGCATCGCACCAACGACTACCATCCGGACCATCGAGCCGTGGGCCAGGCAGTGCAGGACGCCTCGTACCTGGTCACTGTGCCGGCGGCACTGCCCGAGGTGCCGCATTTGCCGCGCGACCCGGTGGTGGCCTACATGTCCGACCACTTCACCCGGCCCCGGCCGCTCGAGCCCGAGGTGGCGATCGATGTCGAGCCGGTACTGGAGACGATCATCGAGATGCTGGCCTGCCACCGGTCGCAAGTGTTTGATTGGCTGCCGTACAACCGCGGCGCCGGCGACCAGGTGCCGGCCGATCCCGCAGCGCGGCGGCAATGGCTGACCGGCTGGTTTCAGCAGCGGCTGGCAGACCAGGCCGAGCGGTTCCGCGAGGCGCTCGTGCGCTGCTATGGTCAGCAGCGCGGG
>DATCFX010000057.1:0-4218 GCA_036509275.1 Pirellulales bacterium
CCGACAACTCCAGCACGCTGGTGCGGTTTGTGCCCAATGCCGGCTACAGCGGCACGGTCTCCGCCGGGCTCACCTTCCGCGCGTGGGACCAGACCAGCGGCACCAACGGCGGCACGGCCGACGCTTCGAACAACGGCGCGAGCACCCCTTTCAGCAGCACGACGGCAAGCGCGTCGATCCTGGTCGACGTCGCACCCACCGTGGTTGGCTCTTTCGTCAGCGGCAGCGCCTGGTCGGCCTCGTACTTGAGCATGCTCGACTCGGCCGGACTTGGCAGCTCGGCCGCGGCCGATCAGGGCTTCCAGTTGGCCGACGGTGCCAGCCAGTTGACCACCATGCTCCCGTGGACAAACATCACACAGCTATCGATCGCCTTCAGCGAGGGGGTCACCCTCAGCCAAGCGAGCCTTTCGCTGTACAACTCCGCCAACACCCTGATTCCCACCTCCGGCTTCAGCTACAACAGCACGGCCAATATCGCCACGTGGCAATTCTCGACCGCGCTGGCTGCCAACAAGTACGTTATCAACCTGGCGGCAAGCTCCGTGACCGACGCGATCGGCACGCAGTTGGACGGTGCGTGGACCACCGGTTTCAGCACGTTCGCAGCCGGCTCGGGCGACGGCACGCCCGGCGGCGATTTCAACTTTTACTTCGACGTTTTGCCCGGCGACGCCAACTCCAGCGGCGCAGTCACGAATTCCGACGTGCTGATTACCAAGCTGCAAGTCGGCGCGGTGAGCAATTCGAGCAACTTCCAGCGCGACGTCAACGCCAGCGGCAACATCACCAATGGCGACGTGCTGCTGGAGAAGCTGCAAGTCGGCAGCAACATCAACAGCTTTCCCACTCCCCAACTGCCTCCGCAATCTGCCGGCGCCCCATCTGGCCACACTGCGACTCCGGCAGCCGATCCGACGGACGCCGAGCCGACGGATGCCGGCCAGACGATTACGGTGGTGTTGATTTCGCCGGCGCCGGGCTTTGTGGTTCCGGCGCTCTCGCCACAGGCCACTGGTCCGCTGCCGACCGATCCGCCCGGCGAGGACGACGATGGGGACGGGGACGGGGATGGCGACGACTCGGAATCACTGGTTTCGACGGCCGGAACGCCGGGCGATACGCCGTCGGCGGGTGCTCAGCCGAGTGGTGCGCCTGCGGTTGCAACTGCCTCCTCGGCCGCGGTCAGCATTCCCGTGGTGCAGTCGGCATCGTCGTTGGCCGGCCAGCCGGCGGACGCAGGCAATGTGTCGACCCTGACGGTTTCGATCGCTTCAACCACGATGGCCGCGCCGGCCACGATCTCGTCCAACGCGTTGCTGAGTTCACCGACCGCGTCGCTCGTGGTCCTGGCAATTCCGCTGTCAACGGGGCCGTCCGTGCCAGCGCCGGCGGCCGATGTGTTGTTTGAGTTATCGCCCGACTTGAGTGATGCCACGTCGGCGGCCGAGGTTGAAGGTGATTCGGTCCCGTTGCTCGGCGCGCTCGTTGTGGCTTCGACCGGCCCGACGTTAACGCCGGCAGTCAGCATCGCGAACCTTGCCGCACCGGCGTCGCGTGCATCAACCTTATCTCCGGCCGGCTCCTATGTGCCGGCGTTGCTGGTGCTCCTCGATGAGGCGCACGCCACGCGGTCAGCATTTGGAGCCGATTCCGGCTTTCCGCGGGACATCGAACAGGACGATTCCGAGGCCGCTGCCCCGGCCTTGACCGACGCGGCTTTGACCGCAGACTTTTCGAAATTCCAAACCTAAGGCCGGATGGCAGCGGCCTCTGTCTTAGTGCATCCTCTGTGACCCTCAGCCTGGCTTCGGGGCATGCCGCTCTTCTTTCAGTAGTTGCCGCTGCGCCTCCGCCAGCAATTTCAGGTGCTCTGGCCGGGTGTACCAATGGCACGAGGGACGCACGAGCCGGCGCCCCTTCCATTGCTCCACATAATTCGCGTGAATTTTGCGAGAACTTGCAAGAATGGACCCCCTTGGCGTATCTACAACCGACGGCCGCAGCGCAGGAGTCCAGGGGGCGGCAATGAGCACCCCTGGTCGCCGCATGGATGCGGCGAAACACCTGCACGGATGCACCACGGCCGGAGCTAAGGTCTCGCGTCAAAACAAGTTGACTGATTTTCTGGAATTGGTTCTAACGCCGCCATGCAGGATGCATCGGCGGTTCGACGGATTGAATTGAAATTCCGCGCGCTCAATGCGTTGATGGACGAGCGCGTACGGCGGCAATGGGCGGCGACGGAGGCGAGGGCCTACGGTTGGGGTGGGATTCGCGCGGTGGCGGATGCCACCAAACTGTCGCCGACCACAATTCGCAAAGGGTTGGCGGAATTGCGAACACGGGCAAGACGGCCTCGCGATCCGCTGCCGGCGCGAATCCGTCGCGTGGGCGGAGGACGAAAATGCAAGACTCAATCCGATCCCCGACTGTTGGCCGCATTGCAAGCTTTGGTGGATCCGGCCACGCGCGGCGACCCACAGTCGCCACTTCGCTGGACCTCGAAGAGCACGGCCACGTTGGCTCGGGAACTGACGAAACAAGGTCATCCAGTCAGCGCATGCACGGTGGGCCGATTGTTGCGAAAGGCGGGATATAGCTTGCAAGGCAATCGTAAAACCAAGGAGGGAGCCTCGCATGTGGATCGCAATGCGCAATTCGAGCACATCAATGCTCAGGCTCTGGCGTTCATGCGGCGCGACCAGCCGGTGATTTCCGTCGACACGAAAAAGAAGGAATTGGTCGGGGAATTCAAGAACGGAGGCCGCGAGTGGTTGCCACAGGGCAAGCCGGATGAAGTCCGCGTGCATGACTTCCTCGACAAGAACCTGGGCAAGGCCATTCCGTATGGCGTGTATGACATCACGAACAATCAAGGCTGGGTGAGCGTGGGAATCGACCACGACACCGCGGAGTTTGCCACCGCGGCGATTGGCCGCTGGTGGAAGAAGATGGGCCGCAGATGTTACCCGCGCGCAAAGCAGTTGCTCATCACTGCGGATGGCGGCGGGAGCAATAGCAGTCGTTGCCGCTTGTGGAAAGTCGCCCTGCAAGGACTGGCCGATCAGTTGGGCATGTCCATTCAAGTTTGCCATTTTCCGCCCGGCACCAGCAAGTGGAATAAAATCGAACATCGAATGTTCTGCCACATCACGCAAAACTGGCGTGGCCGTCCTCTCGTTAGTCACGAAGTCGTTGTCCACTTGATCGCCAACACTGTCACCCGGCAGGGCCTGAAGATTCGGGCCGAACTCGACAAACGCAGCTATGCCGCAGGAATCAAAGTAACCGACGAAGAACTCGCGCAAGTCAACCTCAAGCCGCACAGCTTTCACGGCAATTGGAACTACACCATCCAACCGACAACGCAGAAAAAACAGCCACGCTAATCTGACGCGGGCCCTAAGCACGTCTTACCGCAGCCGGGCCGCCCCTTCACCAACAACGGCCGCCGCAAGTAAGACGAGGTAAGAAGACAGTCGCCGCTGCCACCGCACCGTCGCCGGCTCAAGGCGCGAGCAAAGGCCGAAGGCGAGGCCGCCACTGCTGGCCTCAAACCAACGGAGTTGGCGTTCTTGGAGGCAAAACAAAAGCAACTCGCACAGGACGTTCAGACCGCCGAACGGCGCATGGCCGTAGAGCGAGATGACGACCGTTACGAGGCGATCGCAAGCCAGCACGATCTGCTGAAAAAAGACCTGCAGGAGACGGAACTCGAAATCGACTCGAAGCGTCAGATAAACGCTAGCGTCCCGTCGCTGGCTGAAGACGTGACAGCGGCGATGTCACTTCTTGACCAAATTCTAGGCTTGACTGGCGACGACTATGCGCGAGAATCGCTGCCGGATTTGGTGCGCCAACTCGGTGTGCGCATCGGCCTGACGTTCGCGGCGGGGATCAAAGGCACAAAGCGCAAGTGCTCGCCGGCGGCGTCGTGACGTTCGGAGATCGGGAATTACCAGTCCCGTTATTTGGCCGTCAGCGTGTACACGGGCATGACCGGCAACTGGCCGACGACCAGCGGGATGAAGAGACAGTGGATTGTAGTTTTCCGGCCCTGGTGGGGAACGGAACCGGTAACCGTTCACGGGTTTCGAACTGATCTTGGCTTTTTTTCGGGGACGGGTTAGCGTTTTGGCCGTCATGGCCAAGCAAATGCTCACCACATGTCCGAGATGCGCCGAGTTGGAAGCCCGCCTGGCGGAACTCGAAGCC
>DATCFX010000058.1:0-10271 GCA_036509275.1 Pirellulales bacterium
AACCGCCGTAGCCACCGTGGAAACCACCATATCCGCCGTGGAAGCCGCCGCCGTGGAATCCACCGCCACCGCCGCCGTGGCCGTGGGCTTGAGCCGTGGCCGTCATGCCTCCCAGAGCCAACATCATCACGACTGCTAAGATCCAGCGTTTCATGGCTCGCTCCCCGTCGTTAAAGCTTCGCGTTTGTTTTCAATCCTTCAAACGCCTGAACACTGACGCATTCCGCGTACCGCTAGCATCGCCCGCCGGCCGAAGGTTCGTAAGCCCTCTTGTCGTAGTGAGTTAATCCTACCGCTCATTCTTGGGGTGACAATCCTGCGATCAATTCGATGGCGCCGCGCGACATCGGCCTGACGGCACACTCGCCGGCCTGTGTTTTGTTACTGAACCGTCCACGAAGCTGTCGGCCAGCGGCGAGCGCTAGCGAGTGGGCGGAGGTATAGATAAGCCCAAGCCCGCTGCGACTGGCCGCCGCCGGGTCCGTCGATCGGCAGCAATTGGCGCTCGTACAAGTCGCCGCGCGCTTCAAACTGATCCAACTCAGCCAGCAGTCCGGCGGAGATGCGGTAGAGTTCGCCCTCGACCGCGATGGGCCCTGTCGATTCGCGGACCATTGCCGGATACGGGCCCAAGCAATACAGGGCAAACAGCGGCTCCGTTCGGCCGTGGCCCAGGAATTCGGCATCCATCAAGAGCCGATGGTTCGGCTGCCCGCGCTTGAGCGAACCGTAAACAAACACCGGATGCTCGTGATCCAATAGCGACATCGCGCATCGCGTGCCCGTCAACACTCGAGATACGGCATGCTGGCGGCCAGGTAGCCGGTCACGTAGTCCTGGACCGCGTCTTCCAGCGAGGTGAACGGCGCGTGGTAGCCGGCCGCGCGCAGCCGGGTCACGTCGGCCTGGGTGAAGTACTGATAACGCCCCCGCAGTGCGCCGGGCATTTCAATGTATTCAATCTTTGGCTTGCGGCCCATGGCGCGGAACACGGCATGCGCCAGGTCGTTCCAAGTGCGGGCCTGCCCGGTGCCGACGTTGAACAGCCCGCCCACGTGGTTTTCGATCAGCCAGGCCATGACATCCAGACAATCTTTGACGTAAATGAAATCGCGCTGCTGACCGCCGTCGGGATAGTCGTCGCGGTAACTTTTGAACAACCGCACCTGGCCGCTGCCAAGAACCTGGTGATAAGCCTTGAGCACCACGCTGGACATGTCGTCTTTGTGATACTCATTGGGGCCGAAGACATTAAAGAATTTTAATCCGGCGATCGTGTCCAGTGCCCGCGTGCGCAGAGCCCAGAGATCAAACAGTTGCTTGGAATAGCCGTACTGATTCAGCGGGCGCAAGCCGGGTGTGATGTCGTCGCGATCGGAGTAGCCGTGCGAGCCGTCGCCATACGTTGCCGCGCTGCTGGCATAAATGAATCGCACGCCGCGAGCCAGGCACCATTCGGCCAGCGTGCGGGTATAGCGGTAGTTGTTGGCCAGTAGAAAATCGGCGTCGCGCTCGGTGGTGCTGGAGCAGGCGCCCAGGTGTACGATCGCTCGTGGGTGTTCGGCGAACGTGCCCTGTTCGATCGCGCGCAGGAACTGGTCCTTGGGCATGTAATCTTCGAACCGGAGATGGGCCAGGTTGCGCCATTTTTCGCTGGTTTCGAGCTGATCGACCACCAGAATGCGGCGGACGCCCAGTTGGTTCAGCTTCCAGACCAGCGCGCTGCCGATGAATCCCGCCCCGCCGGTGACGACGATCATGGCTCGCGTGCCTCGCTGCCGGCCGCGGCATCGGGGGGCAGCAGGCCCAACTCGACGAGTTTGGCCCGGCATTCGTCGCGCTCGCGGCTGCGCTTGAGCGCGGACCAAGAGGGATCCTGGATCATCAAGAAGTCCTGCTCATTGGCGGTCGCTCGGCCTTCGGCGGCCAGTTTCTGAACCAGGCGGCGAATGCAGTCGCGTTCCATGCGCGACAGAAACATCCCCTGTTGACGGAAATCGACAAACGCTTCCCAGACCAGCGGAAACAGCGGCTGCACGATCCGCTCGCCGATTGCCTGTGCGTATTGCCGAATTTCCCACTGCGCATGGTCGTCCATCCGCAGCGACAGGAAGTGCAGCAGGTTGTGCAGATCGATCTTCCAATATGCCTCGGTATACGTCGACAGCGGCAGATCCTTGCGGGCCTGCTCGCGAGCCACGCCCAACTCGATCCGCTGCTGATACGCGCGCCGCACCTGTTCTTGCAACGCCTGTTCTTCGATCGAAAGCCGGCTGCCGAGTTCCACGTCCAAGTGCCCCTCGCTGCCCTGGCGATTCGTGGTGGCCTGCGAGCGCCAGGCGTCGGGAGCGGTGCGCTGGGCCGAGTCAATGGCCAGCGAGTAGCGCGTGGAGTATTCGTTCACATTGGCCGTGCGATGGCGAATCCACTGTCGCCAGGTATCCATCGGCACGCGGACCAGCAGTTTGATCTCGACCATTTCGAACGGGGTCGAATGCCGGTGCCGCATCAGGTAGCGGATCAGCCCGCGATCGTCGGAGACCTGCCGCGTGCCCTCGCCATAGCTGACGCGAGCCGCCTGCACCACGGCCTGGTCGTCGCCCATCACGTCGACCAGGCAGACGAAGCCATCGTCCAACACCTGGAACTTCTGCCAACGCAGTTGATCGACTTGGGCGGAGTTATTTGGCATGGGCGGATAAACGAAGAGTGCGGCTGGCGAAAGCGATCGCATTTCAAGCGGGCATTGTAACCGCCCGCCGATGCCCGAAAAGCGGCAAATTCGGCTGCGGCCAGCGCCGGCGGATAGTGGCAATCGCCCGGCCGGATGATTAGGATGGCGACGGCCGCGAATTCACCGTCCAGCGCGCTGGCCCGCCGCCGCCAAACCATCCCGCCCCAGGAAGCCCGCCATGAATCTGTCATTACGCCGACTGGCCACGTGCAGCCTCCTCTGGACTTTGGCCCTGGCTGCGGCCCCGGCTGCCCTTGCCGCCGAACTTTCGGTCCAGCAGCACCCGGGCCGCGTGACCGTGAACATCGACGGCAAGCTGTTCACCGAATACCTGACCAAAACCGGCACCAAGCCCATCCTCTGGCCGGTCATCGGCCCGACCGGCAAGCCAATGACCCGGGCCTATCCCATGCTCGACGTCGCCGGCGAGAAGCACGATCATCCACACCAGCGATCGATGTGGTTTACACACGGCGACGTGAACGGCATCGATTTTTGGAGCGAACCGATTTCGTACAAGTCGGGCAAGGTGCCGGCCGACAAGCGGTTCGGCTCGATCGTCTGCCGCGAGTTTCTGACGGTCGAAGTTCGCGACGGCAAAGCCCTGATCGGCACGGCCAACGATTGGGTTGATGCCCAGGGCAAGAAACAGTGCGAAGACGTGCGCCTGGTGACATGCAGCGTGCAGGGCGACGCCCGGATCATCGATTTCGACATCAAACTCAAGGCCACGCCCGAGGCCGTCACCTTCGGCGATACCAAGGAAGGCGCGTTCGGGATTCGCATCGCCACCAGTATGGATGTCGACAGCAAGCAGGGCGGGCAGATCGTCACCAGCGACGGGCTGACCGACAAAGCTGCCTGGGGCAAGCCGGCCCGCTGGGTCGATTATCACGGCCCGGTCGACGGCCAGCAGGTGGGCATCGCCGTGCTCAACCATCCGGCGAGCTTTCGCTATCCCACGCCTTGGCACGTGCGGACCTATGGACTGTTTGCCGGCAACCCCTTCGGACTGCACGACTTTAATCCAAAGGTTGCCTCCGGGGCCGTGACGCTGGAGCCGGGCGAAACGCTCGCGCTCCACTACCGCGTGATTTTGCACCGGGGCGATGAAAAATCGGCCGACATCCAGGCGGCCTTCGAGCGCTACGCGGCCAGCAAGCGCTAGCGGTCATTGCGGTTATGCGCCATCCGGTCCGAGGCCGTGGGGGCCGACGTTTTCGCCCAATCGGAACGCTCGCCCGTAGTTCCCCCACTTTTCCGCGCCAAAACGAATTCGCGGCCCGACTTCGGCCGATAGGTCCTGTATCCGGCGGCACCAACGGATGGGCCGCCGCACGCATTTCAGGATCGACCGCAAAATAACTTCTCCGCAACACCTCGCCCCTTACGGGCGAGGCAGGGTGAGGGGCCGGGAAAGTCGGGAAGTTATTTTGCGGTCGATCCTTAGCCTACGGAGCAACCCTTACCAATGTCAGACCGCGCTGAGAGCATCAACAGCCTTGATGAATTGAGCCGGTACGTCCATCACACGCTTTGCAACCGCGAAAAGCTCGAACCCGGCGCCTTCGCCTTCAGTGAACGGATTCTCGTCCGCAGCGGCCGGCCGTGCGGGATTTTCTTCCGGCTGCGCGGCCCGCGCGCGGTGCAGTCGACCGCGATTTGGGATTCCGACCGCAATACGGTGCTGTTTTATGATTCGTCCGGCCAGCGTTTCGAAACCGTGCGGCTGGCCGCCGCCCCGCAGCTTCAACTACTGTCCGCCTGAAAACCCGCCAAATTTTTTTGAGTCTGCGGGCTTGACGCCGCGAAATGGCGTAAGTATACATAAATACACTACTGCAAGTTCATTCACTAGCGCACACACGGAGGTGTCAAAGCATGCTGGTCCTATCCCGCAGGGAGCGCGAGCGAATTCTGCTCGGCGACTCGATTGTCGTAACCGTGGTGCGCATTGGCGGCGACAAGGTCCGCCTGGGCATCGAGGCCCCGGCCGACATGCTCGTGCTGCGTGAAGAACTGGAACCGCTGGCAGCCGCCCCGTTGGCCCCAGCCGGTCCGCCGGCCATCGCCACGCCAGCGGCCGCGTAAACGCGCCGCCCATCCCGCCGTCGTTCGAGCCCCGCATCGCCGGGGCTTTTTTTATGCCCGCGCGGTTACAATCCACTTCATGCGGCAATTGACCTTAGCCCGGGCGTTTGTTTCGATTACGTGCGCCGCGATTGCGCTGTGGATGCTGTCGTTATTATTCCATGCTCGCACCGACAGTTTCAGCGACCCGGTGTGGGGCGTGGTGGCGGATTATCCCAGGTCGATTGTGCTTTGGCTCATATCCGGCACGGCGGCGGGCGGGGCCGTCGGTTCGCTGCTCGGCAGCCCCGGGCGCGGCGCAATCGCCGGAACTTTGGCCGTCGGGTTCGGCATCATCTGCGTGGTCGCGCGGCTCATAATCTCGCTGCAGTAGCGTCGATTCACGTCAATTCTGCTCGAAAGGGCCGCTTTGCTTCCTTCCGGGGTCTCGTTACGATACGGCTACTGAGCGAGGCCCCCATTTTCGAACCGCGATCTTGATCGGCTGATTTAGATGATTAAGCAAGCAATTGCCGGCGTGGCGCCGCCGGAGTCGAGCGAAGTAACGATGATGACGGTTTGGCCGTCGATGGCCGCCACGTCGATCGGCCGGCTGATCGGGCGGCTGTGCGGCATTTCGGCCGGGTTTGGAAACATCCTGACCGTCGGCAACCTGTGTGCCTTGCTGCTGATTCCGGTGGCGATGGCCCTGTTCTTCCGCAACCTGGCCCCTTGGAACTGCCGGCGCTATCGCATCACCAATCGGCGGGTGTTGGTCGAGCAAGGCTTGCACGCCCGGGCCGAGCGGTTCCTGGACCTCGACAATTTCGACACGATCGAGATCGTGGTGTTGCCTGGCCAGGAGTGGTTTCCGGCCGGCGATCTGATCTTTCGCCGCGGCTCGCTCGAGACTTTGCGGTTGCCCGGCGTGTTGCGGCCCGAGCCGTTCCGGCACACCTGTCTCAAGGCCCAGCGTTCTTTCGTGGCCGTGAAGCAAGACATGGCCCACCAAAGCGGCGAGTAGCCGCGCCAGCGACCTCTTGCCACAATCCTTTCTAAGCGGGCCGGCACTTCGTACCATACGGCAAGCTATCATCGCACCGCCGAAGTGGGCCAATGCCTGGAAGCCTGACCCAACTTGCCGCGAATCAACAGCGGCAGTTTGACGCCCTAACCAGTCCCCGCACGCGCCGGGAGCAGGGGCACTTCGGCACAGCGCCGGCCATCGCCGACTTCATGGCCGGAATGTTTACCGAGATCCCCCACGGGACCGTGCGCATCCTTGACGCCGGTGCGGGAGTCGGCACGCTTTCAGCCGCTCTTTGTGAAAGATTTTTGGGCCAGCCAGCGGGGCGGCATCTGGTTTTCGAGCTATGGGAAAACGATCCGAAGCTCAGGGACCGGCTGGCAGGCACGATGGAAGGCTGCCGGGAAGTGTTGGGGCCCGCTGGACACGAAATGGAGTTCACGATCCGCACGGATGACTTTGTGCTGGAACATGCCCAATCGTCTTTGTTCCGTGCGGCCGCCGATCCCACGTTCGACCTGGCCGTGATGAACCCGCCGTACTTTAAAGTGCGGAAGGATTCGGACCACGCGAGGGTTATGGCTCACGTGGTTCACGGCCAGCCGAATATCTATGCCTTCTTCATGGCCGTGGCCGCCGACCTGCTGGTGGATGGCGGCGAGATGGTCGCCATCACGCCCAGAAGCTACTTCAATGGGCCGTACTTCAAGCGGTTCCGCAAGTGGTTCTTCGACCGGATGGCGGCCCGGCACATTCACGTATTCGACTCTCGTATCGAAGCGTTCCGAGAGGATCAGGTGCTCCAAGAAAACGTGATCCTGTCGGCTAAAAAGAGCGGCACCCCCAGCGATGTCGTCGTCACGTCGAGCGCCGGCCGGCAGCTGCAGTGCGTCAAGCGATACACGCTTCCCTATACCGGCGTGATCGAAGATTCGTCCGGCGACCATGTAGTCCGCATCGCTACCGGGCGCCTCGAAGAAGAAATCGTCGCGGCGATGGATCGCCTTCCACAACGATTTCGTGAGCTGCCATTCAAGATTTCGACCGGCCCGGTGGTGACGTTCCGCTCGATCGAGTTCCTGCGTGAACAACGGTCGGAAGATACGGCACCACTGCTGTGGATGCACAATGTCCGTCCGTTCGTGACGCAGTTCCCGCCCAAGAATGGCAAGCCGGCGCATCTTCTTGTCAGTGACGCGTCCAAGCGGCTTCTGTTGCCGGCGAAGCGCTACGTCCTGCTCAAAAGGTTCACGGCCAAAGAGGAGCGACGGAGATTAGTCGCAGGCATCATGGAAGCCGAGCATTCATACTCGCCTTTCGTCGGTTTGGAAAACCACCTGAACTATGTCTACCGAACGGGCGGCGGCCTATCGCGGGCAGAGGCCTTTGGCCTGGCTGCCCTCTTTAACTCCGCGCTTGTGGATCGGTATTTTCGCACGATCAGCGGCAATACGCAGGTGAATGCCGCTGAAATCAGGGCGATGCCGGTTCCCGACATCGACACGATCCGCAAGATTGGAAATCTCGCCATTCGAAGTGCAGACCGAGGCGTCGAGCTCGAGCAGGCCGTCGGCGAGGAAATCGGCCTCCCGGCAAAACTCATTGAGCAACTGTGCGAAGCTAGCCAATGAGCAAACAAGAAGATGCGTTGGAGATACTCAAGAGCCTCGGCCTTCCGGGACAGCAGCAGAACGAACGATCCTGCCTCACGCTTTTGGCACTGGCTGGATTATCGAAGAAAACACCCTGGGCCAAGCTTCAGCGTCCGCTGTTGCGCATCTGGGACATCATGGGCTGGATGAAGGCAAAGTACGGCAAAGAGTACGCAGCTAACACCCGAGAGACGATCCGCCGCCAGACCGTTCATCAGTTCGAGCAGGCGCGGTTGATTGACCGTAATCCTGATAACCCAGCGCGGCCGACCAATAGCGGCGACACGGTATATCAACTGACCGCAAGTGCGACGGAAGTTCTACGGTCATTCGGCACGCCCGACTTCTCGACAAAATGCGAACGCTTCATCGAGCAGCACGGCACGCTCTCGGCGGCGTATGATCGGGCACGCAATCTTCACAAAGTTCCGGTCTCGTTGCCGGATGGTTCGCGCGTCGAGCTCTCGCCCGGTATCCACAACGAACTGCAACGTCTGATCGTCGAAGAGTTCGCCGCACGGTTTGCTACCGGTTCCACCGTGCTTTATTTGGGCGACACGGCGGAAAAGCGACTCGTGGTCGCCACTGACAAACTAGACGAATTGAACATTCCGGCGATGAACCACGACAAGCTACCCGACGTGGTTTTGTTAAATGAGCGCAGAAAATGGCTGTTTCTGATCGAGGCCGTCACGACGCATGGCCCGGTTTCACCCAAGCGGCACGCCGAACTCGAAGCAATGCTGGGGGGCTGCCCCGCGGGTCGTGTCTACGTCACGGCCTTCATGGACTTCACCGCTTTCAAGAAGTACGCCTCGGAAATCGTGTGGGAGTCGGAAGTCTGGGTCGCCGAATTCCCCGAACATATGATTCATTTCAACGGCGGCAAGTTCCTGGGTCCGTATCCGCCGCTGAACGATGGCAGCGAACGCGCGTAATACGCTGAACAGCGCTGAACGCGTTTTATTGCCCGGTGCTGGGATAGACCGGAATTGGCCGCTGTGGTAGCGGCATGTCGCGCGAGATTTCGCGCCGTTGCGGCTGATAGACCTTCACTGGCGGCAGTCGCTTGACGCGCGGATCGGCCCCCGGCGCCAGCGGGTGGCCCCAGGCCGTCCCAGGCTGCGGTGCGGCTGGCGTCGGATAGGTCTGCGCACCGGCTAGGGTCGCGCCGCGGCCTGTTTGCCGCGAGCGGATCGCGCGCGGGCTTTGCACCTGCACCGTGGGCCGGCCGTAGCGGAACTCGCGAAAGTTCAACGCTTGCGGCGCGTCGGCCGCCGGTTGACCGCGCGCGGCCGCTGGCTGTGGCCCAAACGGCGGCTGGGACGCAAACGGCGGTTGCGGCCCAAACGGCATGGGCGGCCCGGCCGCCGGCGCCGCAGCGGCCGCTAGTGGCCGTGCGACGGCCGGATCGGCCTTGGCTGCCGACGCCTTGGGCCGGCGCGGCTGGAAGGGGACCGGCACAAACGGCAGCGGCGTGCCGCAGCCCACAGCCGTCAGCAGGGCCCGCTTTTGCTGCGACCAGACCGCATCGGCCGTTGCCCTGGGCATCATTGCCATCTCGAGACTGGGGATGCCCAAGTTGATGCCGGTGAACGTCAGCAGTGCCCCGGGCGCTGCCGACGTGTCCAGCGGCCTGCACGGCGCGCCGCCTTCGAATGCCACCTGGGCGGCCAGCGCCTCGGCCGGCCCGGTGAATTGAACCATCGCCCGGCCGGCACTGGTGCCTAAGAGGATCACGCGCTCGGGCTTCACATCGTGCAGCAACTCGACGATCGCGATGGTCTCGGGCTCGCTGCCCGACTGGGCGGCCATGTGGGGGCCGGCCGGCTGGCCTGCTACTTGCCGCATGGCCAGAAAGTTCTGATCCAACGCCACGCCGCGGCCGTTGCCCGGAATTTGCCGGGCTCGTCCGTCGGGATTGGGATCGCGGACGATCGTGATCGTCACGTCCTCGATCCGGCGTGGAAATCGGGCCAGGTGCGACGCCAGGCTTTGAGCCAGCGCCACGCCTTCCGGCTCGTTGCCGCGCAAGGCGCCGATCACCAGCACCTGGTGCTCGCCCGCGCCGAATTGCACGTATTCGAGCGGCCGCCCGTCGGGGCTCCGGCCCAGCAGTTGCCATTTCACCAGCGGATCGCTGGCAACTGGCGCCGGCGGCGTGGGGTTGGCCGCGGCGGCCGCGGAGCGTGCGGCTGGCGGCTGGCGGCTGCCCGTCGAAACGGCGCGTGGGGCGTATCGCGACCGCGTGGCCCAGGCTGGCGCTTGTGCCCAGACCACCAGCGCCAGCGCCAGCCAGCAGGCCAGGCTGAGCACCAAGCAGATTGCCCACCGCGAGATCGCCATTGCTCTTCCATGCTCCGTGGCTGGCCCGTAAGGTGGCCCGACAACCATACCTCACAGCTAGCAAACGTCAAAAATTTCCTAATCGGGACCGCTTGGGCCATCGTTCAACATTGCCATTTCCCCGCCCGGCGGGCTAACTTAGGGCCGATCGAAAAGTCACGTTCCGCACGTTCCGCGGGAAGGCATGTTTTGAAAACGGCCATCGAGCAGCTTGCGATCCAGGGGGGGCGACCGGTGCGGTCGTCACCTTTGCCCTATGCCCGGCAATGCCTGGATGCCGACGATTTGCGCGCCGTGGCCGACGCGCTAGCCAGCGATTGGTTGACCACCGGTCCGCGTGTGGCCGGCTTCGAAACGGCTTTTGCCGCAGCGGTCGGCGCCCGGCATGCGGTGGCGGTTTCCAGCGGCACGGCGGCCTTGCACGCCGCAATGCACGTGCTGG
>DATCFX010000059.1:0-2326 GCA_036509275.1 Pirellulales bacterium
CATCCAGCCGGCTGGATGTCTCCAAGTACATGACCGCGCCGAACAACTCGGGCACGCTGGTCTCGAAGCGCTCGGCCAAGAGCGAAACGGCCTCGGGCTCGATGCTCGTGCCGCGCTGGGCCGAGAGCCGCTGGACCAGCCGGCGGCGCGCGTCGACGCCCGGAAACCTCAACTGAATCGATAAGCCGGCCAGCAGCCGGCTTTCCAGCGCCGGCAGCAGCTGCGCGATCTGTGCAATGCCCAAGCGGCCGGTGACAATCACCAGCGCGTCGCGTGCGGCCAGGGCGTCGAGCGAGTGCAGCAACTCCACTTGGGCCGCGCCGCGCGCCGCGAGCTGGTGTACTTCGTCGAGCACGAGCAGTGCGCTGGATCGGTAGCGGGCGCGCCAGGCATCGAGCGTGCGGGTTTCGATTGCGTCGTTCAGCTCGCGGGCGAAGTCCGCGCCGGTGGTGCAGGTGATCAGATCGTCGGGCCGCGCCAGCCGCCAATAGCGGGCCATGCCCAGCGCCAGGTGCGACTTGCCGGTGCCCGGCGCGCCGACCAGCACCAACGGGCTATACTGTCGCGAGCCGGCCGGCGGATGAGCCGCTGTAGGGTCAAACGGCAACGTGGCATTGGCCGAGGCGCGGGTAGCATTGGCCGGGACGAGCGTGGCGATGGTCGAGGCCTGAACATCGAAGTTCGAGGGATCGACGGGCGCCGGCAGGCACGAAGCGATGGCGGCCAGCAGCAGCCGATTTTCGCGGCCGACGACAAATTCGCGCAAGCCGGCCGGCTGGCGAGGCTGCTGACCAGCCGTCTTGGCCGGTTCGCAGGGACTTGCGGACAATGGAATTTCAACGACGCCAATCACCAAAGGTCCGTCCAATCGACCGCCGATGGTCCGAGAAACGACTTCGAGCGTCGGCGGCAAAATCCGTAGGCCGGTCGAGCAAAAACCGGCCGTCGGCCGGCCTTCCGAAACCGGACACGAGGCCTGCTGCGGCGACGCGAAGTCGCACAGGCCAAAAGCAGCCCGGATTATAGCGGAATCGAGCTGTTTTCGCGACCCGTCGCGGCGATTTTTCGCTGCGAAAGTGCTCCCCGCAAACCCTTGTAGGTCTGAAGGATAATGCGCGAGGCCCGGCCGAGCTCGTCACGCGTGGTTTCGGCCCCCAGGCTAAAGCGTAGCGAAGCGTCGACCAGCGGCTTTTCCAAGCCCATCGCCAGGAGCACGGGCGAGGGCTCGCTCGAGCCACTGGCACAGGCCGAACCGGTCGAACACGCCAGGCCGGCCAGGTCCAAGGCCATGAACATCGCCTGCCGATTGACGCCCGGAAACGCCACCGCGGTGGTCTGCGGCAAACGCGGCGCCCCGCGGCCGTGAACGACCAAGTCCGGGCATTCGGCCAGTAGCGAATGTTCGAAATGCTCGCGCAGCGCCGTCATGCGCGCCGTGCGGGCCTGCTGCTCGTCGGCGAACCGCTCCAGGGCTTTCGTCATGCCCACGATCAGGGCCACTGGTTCGGTGCCCGGCCGCAGGTCGTATTGCTGATGGCCGCCAAATGCCAGCGGCGCCAGCGGCACGTCGTGCCGGACCAGCAGGGCGCCGATGCCGACCGGTCCGTGAAATTTGTGGGCCGACACGGCGAGCGAGGCGACGCCCAGCGCTTGGAAGTCGAGCGGTAGTTTGCCGGCGGCCTGCACGGCGTCGCAATGCACCGGCACGCCGGCGGCGGAAGCCCTGGCGACGGCTTCGGTCACGGGCTGGAGGACACCGGTTTCGTTGTTGCCGAGCATGATGGCCGCCAAGGCCGGCTGCTGGGTCAGGATGGTGTTCAGATGATCCAGGCGAATTTGGCCCGACGCATCGACCGCAATCGTCAGCAGTGGCCGGCCTTGCCGGGCCAACTGCGTGGCGGGGCCGTGTACGCTGGGATGCTCGACGGCGGACGCGGCCAGCGGACCTTGGCGGAGCGCTGCCAGGCCAAAGATCGCCAGGTTATTGGCTTCGGTGCCGCCGCTGGTGAATAGGAGCCGATCCGGCCGCGGACCCGATGTCCGGGCCCCCAGGATCCGGGCGATCGATTCGCGGCACTCTTCGACCAGTGCCCGGGCACGCCGTCCGGCAGCATGCTGGCTGGAGGGATTGGCCAGACCGGCTCGCTGGCAGGCGAGCATGGCTTCGGCGACGTGGTCTGCCAGAGGAGTGGTGGCATTGTGATCGAGGTAAATCGCGGACATATCGAACGATTGTACCGCCCCGACGGTGGCTTGTGCGGCGCTCGCGGGCGAATGCCATTGCCCAGCTCGAAACGATGCCAGTATGATCCCGCCCGCCAAAGTC
>DATCFX010000060.1:0-5946 GCA_036509275.1 Pirellulales bacterium
GCCTTGGAGTCGGCGGACAGCCGCGCTTATTCGGCCCCCCACGCGCTGGCGTTTCTCGAAGGCTTTAACAGCCAGATGCTGGCCGGTCGCGGCCGGCACTGGGCGGTGGCGGTGGCGATCGAGGCGTCCGATGGCGAGGCGTTAGCGTCCCGGCGGCTGTTTTCCGGTCGTCAATTGCGCCGCGACGGCCCGTTGCGGCAGGTGCGCAGCCGCCGTAAAGCGTCCGCGCCGCCGGTGGACGATGCACCTTCACCGCAGCCGACGTTGCGTTTTGGCCGCTCGCTGCCCGCGGCGCGTTGAGCGGTGCGCCCCGAGACCCCAGTTCCACCTGTGGGTCCGTTCGCCGATTGCAGGGGGCCTTCGGCCGGGTACGATAGGGGGGTACTTCGTCCAAGGGGGATCGTTGTGGCGATGACCGCAGAACAACTCGGCAAGGCCCTGGTGGCGTCCGGCTTGATGAAAGCCGATGAAGTCCAAGAGCTTTGGCGCCAGTTGCCGGCCGCCGACCGGCCCAAGGATGGAGCCGCCTTGGCCGCCTTGCTCGTGCGGCAGGGCCTCCTGACGCAGTTCCAAAGCCGGCAAGTCCTTGAAGACCGGGCGGCGGCCCTGGTGATGGGCGATTATGTCATTCTCGACAAGATCGGCGCCGGTGGCATGGGCCAAGTCTTCAAGGCCCGGCATCGGCACATGGAGCGCGTGGTCGCTATCAAGCTGCTCCCTCCCACCATGACCAAGGATGAAAATGCCGTCAAACGCTTCCAGCGGGAAGTGGTGGCGGCGGCCAAGCTCTCCCACGCCAACGTCGTGGCCGCCCTTGATGCCCGAAATGAACGGGGTGCGTGGTATCTGGTAATGGAATACGTCGCCGGCCGCGACCTGGGGGCGATCGTCAAAGAGCGCGGCCCGCTGCCGGTTGATGAGGCCATGAACTACATCCGGCAGGCCGCTTGTGGATTGGCTTTCGCACACGGTAAGGGGGTCGTCCATCGGGACATCAAGCCAGCCAACTTGCTGCTGGATGCCGATGGCATGGTGAAGATTTTGGATATGGGTCTTGCGCGCTTCGATGACCATGCGGCCCAGAGTGATGGCCTGACCCAATCGGGCCAAGTGATGGGCACGGTCGATTACATGGCCCCTGAGCAAGCCTTCGATACCCGGCACGCCGACGCCAGGGCCGATGTCTACTCACTCGGCTGCTCGCTTTATCGGTTGCTGGTGGCTGACAACATGTATGGGGGAGAAACGCTGGTGGCGAAATTCATGGCCCATCGTGAGGCCCCCATTCCCGACTTGTGCTCGAAGCGTTCGGATGTTCCACCGGAACTGGATGCAGTTTTTCATCGCATGGTTGCCAAGAAACCCGAAGAACGCTACCAGACGATGAACGAAGTTGTGGCCGCCCTTGACGGTTGCCGGGCGACGATTACCAGTGGCACGACAGCCGGACGGGGGAACACGGACGCCACGGGTGCTTGGCATCCATCCAGCACCGCGCCCGGCGACAGTGCAACGGAAATGTTCGGTCATCAGAAACTCAAACGCATCGCCGAATTGGAGCCAACATTCAGCGGCCTGAACGCCGAAGTTGAAACCGATCCAAAAAGCGAAAGTTTCATTCCGAAAGATGGGCACCCCATCGGCGCCCGCTCTCGGCGTAAAGCGGCCCCGCCCTGGTGGCGAACTCCTGGCGTGCTGATCGGTGGTGGTGCCGCCGGCTTCTTGTTCATCGTGCTGGGTGTGTGGATCATCATCAAGAACGAGAAGGGTGAGGAAGTCAAACGGGTTGAAGTCCCCGACAAGCATTCGCTGGAATTGGTTCCTGGCAAACCCGGCCCTGCTAAGGTGGCGGCCGAACCTGCCGGCCCGCCCAAGCCGTTGGTCGCTCCATTCGATGCCAATGCGGCCCATGCCGGCCAACAACACTGGGCGAAGTATCTCAACACCACAGTTGAACAGAAAAACACAGTTGGCATGACGCTGTTGTTGATTCCGCCCGGCGAGTTCCTGATGGGAAGCACGCCCGAGGAAAACGCCGTGGGCGTGAAGATGGCCCAAGATGCCAAGGTCAAGGCGGGTTCCTGGGAGTATGGCCGGCTAAAAGAGGAAGGGCCACAGCATCGGGTCTCGATCACCAAGCCCTATTGGCTGGGCAGCACCGAAGTCACGGTGGGGCAGTTCAAGAAGTTTGTCGAGGCCACCAAGTACATCACCGACGCCGAGAAGTTCGGGTTTGGCAACTCCCACCTGACGACGGCCGATGCGACGGTCAAGCCAGAACAAATGAAGATGACGTGGCGGGCGCCGGGTTATGCGATCACCGACGATTCGCCGGTGACGCAAGTTAGTTGGAATGATGCCGTGCAATTCTGCAACTGGCTCTCCGAAACGGAAAAGTTGAAGCCCTGTTATCGCCAAGATGCCAAGAGTGGTTGGATCATCTTGGCATCGGGCACCGGCTACCGCCTGCCGACCGAAGCGGAATGGGAATACGCTTGCCGCGCGGGCACGACCACCCAATTCTCGTTTGGTGATGACCCGGCCATGTTGGACATCTACGGTTGGTTCAACAAGAACTCGGGCGGCAGTGCTCGTGCCGTGGGCTTGAAAGTTGCCAATCCGTTCGGTCTGTTCGACATTCACGGCAACGTCTACGAGTGGTGCCAGGATTTTTACGCCGCAGACTACTACTCGAAGTCCTCGCCAAACGACCCAGCCGGCCCATCTTCCGGTTCCAATCGCGTGAACCGTGGCGGTAACTGGAACTACTACCCGGTCAACTGCCGTTCGGCTTTTCGCTACCTCAACGCGCCGGTCAGCCGTAGCAGCTACTACGGTTTTCGATGCGTGCGTGTTAGGTAGGTTCCGTCGCTCTTCCAGTCGTCCTCGTTCTGCTACGCTCACTTCTCTGTACTCTGAAACTCTGCCCTCTGACACTCTATCGCCGGGCGTAGCCCGGCGCGCGATATAAAAATGGCCACGCCCCACAGACCGATGTTCGTCAAGGGGGAGAAGGAACGCTAATTCCCACTAATCTCCACTAATTGCTATTAGTGATGATTAGCGTCGATTAGCGTTCCCCGTTCCTTCTTCCTGGAGGTGCCGATGTTTCAGCAGGAAGGTTTCCAATTTATGGGAGCCGCCTTCGAGGTGTACAACCAGCTCGGCTACGGCATGGCCGAGGAAGTCTACCAGCAGAGCTTGGAAATCGAGTTGGAGTTGCGTTCGATTCCATACCGTACCAAGCACGAGCTGGCCATGTTCTACAAGGACCGGCAACTTGCTACGAAGTACAAACCAGACTTGATAGCGTTCGAGGGCATCGTGGTCGAGCTCAAGGCTGTATCCCAATTGCTGCCAGAGCACGAAGCTCAGTTGTTCAATTACATGCGCATCGCCCGGGGGCCTGTCGGCTACCTGGTCAACTTTGGCCGCAAGGGCGGACTGGAATGGAAGAGGTTTATCTTGAACGATCTGCATTCGGCGGCCACGAGCGACGGGCCGCCGAAGCAGGAACCATAGCGGCCGGTCGGTTCCCCGGGCGACGATCTGTTTGCCATGCTGCGGCCCAAGGGGCTACCGATCGGCAACTTGACCAGCCAGTTTTTCGCCAATGTCCTCCTTGATCCGATTGACCATTTCATCAAGGAAGAATTGAGGGTGCCCGGCTATGTCCGCTACGCCGATGATCTGTTGAAGTTCGGCGATGACAAACGGCAGCTATGAAACTGGCATGATGCCCTGGCCGAACGCTTGATGACGATGCGAATGCGGCTGCACGCCGACAAGACCCAATTACGGGCGACCGACAAGAACTTGAGGTTTCTTAGTTTCGTGCTCAATCGTGATGGCCGCCGCTTGCAGCATACGGTGTTGCTGCGGTTCAATCTGCGTCTGCGGCGTCTGCGATGGTTGTGGAAACATGGTCAGATCACGCCGGAAGGTATTCGTCTTTCGTTGGCTGCATCAGCGGCCCATGCCGACTTTGGCAACTCCCGTGGCGTGCTGCGTGATATTTGGCGGCGGGTGCGATTCGAGCGTTCTCGTTGATGGCCGGATTGCAGGGTGAGAATAGCTCGTGCGGCGCCCGCGCCTCGTGGCCGTGCCCATCGGGCGCTCGGCATGACCACGCGGCGTGGGCATGGCATCCAAAACACAGGCACGGAGCGAGCGGATCGGCGGGGCGGCTAGATCAGCTCGCGCAGGGGTTCTCGCTGAGTAAGATACTGCGGCCGGCCGGAAGGATCGCGCAGGGTGGTGCTCGCGGAGTTGATGCCCAGATTGCGGTAGAGCGTGGCGAAGATCTCTTGGAAGTCCACCGGGCGGTCCTGGGCGTGTTCGCCCAGGCGATTGGTCGAGCCGATCACCTGCCCCGTGCGCATGCCGCCGCCGGCCAGGATCGCGCAGCTCACTTGCGGCCAATGATCGCGCCCGGCGTTCTTGTTGATCCGTGGCGTGCGGCCGAATTCGCCCCAGGCGATCACCGTCACGTCGTCGAGCATGCCGCGCTCGTCCAAGTCGTCGACCAACGCAGTCAGCGCCTGGTCGAGCTTCGAGCCGTGATCGCGAACCAGCTGGAAATTCTCGCTGTGGCTGTCCCAGCGGCCGAACGTGAGCGTCACGCACCGCACGCCGACTTCCACCAGCCGGCGAGCCAGCAACAGGTGCTCGTTGACCGTCGGCGCCCCATCGTATTGATACTGATATGGCTTACCATCGCCGTAGCGGGCCAGCACTTTTGGATCCTCGCGCGACAGATCCAGCGCCTCGACCAGCCGGCTGCTGGCCAGCAGATCGAACGCATCGCGGTCGAACTGGTCTTTGGCCTGCATCGCGCCGCGCGCATCAAGGTCGCGCCGCAAGCGGTCGAAACCCGCCAGCAACAGCCGCCGATCGCGCAGCCGTGCCGCGCTGATGGCTCCCAGTCGCATGTTTTCCATGCCTGGGCCATCGGGCTTGAACGCGCCGTAAGCCGGTCCCAAAAAGCCCGGACTGCCGGGATTCGACCACGGCATGGCCTGGGTCGGCGCGGCCAGCCCGACAAACGGCGGCACCGACGGATCGACCGGACCTTGCAACCGGGCAAGTACCGAGCCGATGCTTGGCCGGCCCCCGACCGATTTCAGCGAATCCTGCGGCCAGCCTGTTGTACACTGCTCGGCATCATGCCGCCCGCTGGCACCCACCACCGAGCGAATCACGGCGAACTTGTGCATCTGCGCCGCGACCAGCGGAAACACTTCGCCGATCTCGATGCCGGGCACGCTGGTGGCGATCGGCTTGAACTCGCCGCGAATCTCGGCCGGAGCGTTGGGCTTGAGGTCCCACATGTCCTGGTGCGGCGGCCCGCCGCCCAGGAAGACGTTGATAATCGCCTTCTGCGGCTGTTTCTTGCCCGTGATCGACTCGGCCCGCAGCACGTCGGCCAAGGTCAGCGCACCGGCCCCCAGGCCCAGCGCCCCCACGCGCAGGAACATGCGTCGCGACAAGCCATCGCAAAATCGTTGCGAGCCGTCCGGCCGCTGGCCGACAATCGTCAACATTGGGGGACCTCCCCTCAAAAACTCAGCATTGAGTCCAGGCCCACATGGCCACCTTAAATGTATCAAAGAATGCTGATGCGAGCAACCTCGCGGTGTCGGCCAATCACGTGCTGGGCGAGCCGGCCTTCGTCCCGAGCTCAGGCCGAGCCGGGAGCGTGAGCGACCGGAGGTCTAAAGCACCGGACCGATGCTCCAGGGCGAAAACTCCTCGTCGCCCATGCCGTGCAGCTCGCTTTTCGTCTTGCGGCCGCTGGCGACTTCGAGCACGATTTCGAAGATCTGGCGGCCGACCTCGGCCACGCTTGTGCCATTAAGGATCACGCCGGCGTCGACATCCATGTCGTCGATCATCCGCTCGTACATCGGGGTGTTGGTCGCGATCTTGATCGAAGGCACCGGCTTG
>DATCFX010000061.1:0-6259 GCA_036509275.1 Pirellulales bacterium
GGGCATGAGCGGCGTCGTGGTCGAGGCCAAGCTGTCGTTCAGCAACGATTTTGCCGCCAACGGATCGGTCGCGGCGATCAGGCTGGCAAGCCGCCCCGCCAAATGAGCTGGGATCGGCCGAAAAATAACTTCCGTTTTTCCCGGCCCCCTCACCCTACCCTCTCCCGCCAAGGGAGAGGGGCTGCGGAGAAGTTATTTTTCGGTCGATCCCTGGGCGCGTGGCGTCAGCTAGCCCGATTGTTTCTGCTGTTTGATTTCGCGCGGGTCGACTTCCGCGGCCGGCTCGCCGAGAATGTCGCGCAGATAAACCAAATCGATCAGCACCATGATCGACGCGGCCAGGGGCGTGGCCAGCGCGAGGCCCAAGGGCCCCAGCAGCGCCGCGAAAATCACCTGCGAGCCGATCACCAGGATGGCCGGAAACGACATCATCCGCTGCTGCACCAGCGGCGTGATGAAGTAGCCTTCGAGCGTCATGATGCCGAAGTGCAGGATCCAGACGTAAACGGCCAACATCGGGTATTGCAGCAGCGCCATCAACAACGACGGTACGGCGGCCACTAGCGGCCCGAAATTCGGGACGAAGGTCAGCAGGCCGGAAATCAATCCCAGCGTCAATGCCAGCGGCACGCCCAGCGCCCAGAGGCCCAGGGCGTCGAGTACGAACACGGCGCCCATGGCGATCAGCCGCCCCATCAGCCAGTCCCAGAGCGTGGCGCCCAGTGCGTCGAGCACGTCGGCGGCCTGTTCCCGGCGCTTCGGCGGCACCAGGCGGATCATGCCGCGGAGATAGGACCGCGGTTCATAGGCTCCGTACAGCCCGATAAACACGATCAGCACTACGTTGACCAGCACGTCCGCCGCTTGGGTGAAAGCGCCGGTGGCCCGCACCATCAGGTCATTGGGATTCTCGAAGTTCGCAGGCGCATGCCGCAGGGCTTGCAACATGGCTTGGCCCCAACTGGTCTGCCGCAGCATGCCTGCCAACTCGTGGACGCTCTTGGGCAGATCTTGGGACAGCGCTTGCACCTGCTCGGCGATGCGGGCCTCCATGAACCAGATCGTCAGGCCAGAGACGATCAGAAGGCTTATCACCACCAGCGTCAGTGCCAGGCCTGCGGGCACCGGCACGAAGCGCTGGACGCGCACGGTCAGCCCGCGCAGAAATATCGCCAGCAGCACGCCGGCGAAGATCAGCAGCAGGATGCGGACGCAGTACCAGGCCGCCAGCCAAACGCTCACGGCCAACAGCGTCAGCCCCAGCACCGGCAGGAAGCGCTGGATCAGCGGTTGCCGGCGACGCGCCGTTTGCCGAGCACGGGCCATCTTGCGTCTCGTTTATGCAGCGGACTGTCGCGGAACTGGTGAAACTTTCGGCGCCAGGGCTGGCGAAGTTCCGGAATTCTCACGAATTCCGCGCCCAGGTTGAATCGTCCGGGCTAGCCAGGGTGCAAGCGCTGGTACTCCTGGAACAAGCCTTTCAGTTGCTTGATTTCCGCCGGCTTAACCAGGTAATGATCGAAGCCGGCCTGCTGCGAGCGACGCCGATACTCCTCGCCCCGATACGCCGTCAGCGCGATCAGCATCGTCCGCGAGAAGGCGGGCATTTTCCGAAACCGCTCGGCCAGCGAATACCCGTCCAGGCCGGGTAGTCCGATATCCAGCACCATGGCGTTCGGCTGGAAGGCGCCGGCCTCGGCCAGCGCCGCGAGGCCGTCGTACGCTACGCACGTGGCATAGCCGTAGATGCGCAGAATCATGGCCAGCGTATCCGCCGCGTCGCGATTGTCGTCGACCACCAACACCCGCAACTGCGCCATCGGAATCGCGGCTGGCGTTCGCTGCTCGATCACGTTGTTAAACCTTAAAACAAAGCGGGCCTTGCAAGGAATCACATCCTCGCAAGGCCCGATCGTTGGGGAAAGAAAAACAGCCACCCGCCTAAGGCGCGGTGCTGACGCCCTCTTGGTACATCGTCGCGGTCGACCTGGACCGGGGGCTGCGGCCCGCGGCCCACTAATAGGAACCTTAGGGCGACTGGCCTGCGAGGTCAAGAAATGCCGCACGCGGGAGATTGCCGCACGCCGGACATTTCGTCGCGGCCCCCGCGGCCAGCGGCTGTTTTAAACACCCTGATTTTAGCCACGCACCTCTGATTTTGGATAATTTGCACCCATCGCTAGGGGAGGTATAATGAACCCCGTGTTTCAGCCAAGGGAAGCGAAAGCCCGATGAATCGTTCGTCTGTCATCGCAGTGGGTTTGGCAGCCATCCTCTGCTGCCAATTTCACTGCATCGTGCATAGTGCCCAGGGGGCCCGCTTGCTCGGCGCGGCCATCACGGCCGCCGAGCGCGGACAACCGCTTCCCATCAACGGCGAAACTCCGCGCACCGAAAACGAGTCGGGCTGCATTTGTCATGGTGCAGTGCTCACTGTCATCGCCGTGGCTCCCACGGTGGATCTGGGCCACTGGCACTTTGCCCTCGACCTTCAATCGGCGGGCTGGCCTGGGTGGCATCCCATGGGGATCGCCGCCACGCCCTTCGCCGACGTTCATCCGCCGGACGCGCCTGCGCGAATTACCGGTAAGATACTGCGCGCATGGATCGCCTCGTTGGTGATCTGAGCCGCCTTCTTCGCATGCCGCCGACGTGGCTGCATCTGGGTCGATTGCCAGGCGTGCGGCCTGCGCCGCGCCGCGTTTGCTCTCGATCCATCCAATCCTACGTGCGGGTCAAAAAATGAGTGAATTGCAAGAATCCAATTTCAATTCCGGGACTGAGCAGCGCGCCGCGGCCAACGGCTGGCAGAGCACGTGGCTGGCGCTGGCCGCGCTGGGCATGCTGTTGATCGGCGTGGCAAGCCTCGTGAAAAGTGCCGACCATCTGCCGCAGTCCCAAGTGCGAACCGAAAAGTCCCCCCAGCCCGCTGCTGCGATTCAAACCAAGGGCCAGTTGCGGCTCACCGGAAAAAGTGAGCCGGCGCCGGGCCGCCTGGCTTCCATCGCCACGATGCAGATCCACCCGGTGATCAAAGTGCTGATTGCGCCGGGCGATCGCGTTCGCCAGGGGCAGACGATTGTCGAACTCGATCGCGACGAACCAGAGGCCGACGTGCGGGCTTACCAGGCTGAAGTCGTCGAATTGCAAGCCAGCCTGGCCCGGCTCAAGGCCGTGCCACGCGAGCAAGAGCGCGACAAGGCCCGGGCCGAGCTCGAGGCCGCGCGGGCCACGGCCAAGGGTGCCCGTGAGCATCTCGCGCGGATTACGGCCCTGCTCAGGAAAGAGGCCATCGCCCCGGGGCAGGAATTGACGGCCCGCACCGAGTCGCTCAATGCCGATGCCGACGAACGGGCCGCCGCCGCTTTTCTCGAATACTTGGTCAAGCAACCCATTCCGCAGGAAATCGCGCAGCTCGAGGCCCAAATCGCCAGTGCCCAGGCCGAGCTGGAGTCGAACCAAGCCGAATTGGAGCATTACACGTTGCACGCACCCATCGACGGCGTGGTTTCATGGTTGAAAGTCCTGCCCGGCACCGTCACGCGGCCAGGGTTCGCTGCTTGGGGCGAAATCGTTGATTTGCGCGAACTCGACATTCGCGCCGCCGTGACCGACAAGCAAGCCGACCTGATCGATCGCGAGCAGCCCGTGCCGATCAGCCTGCCGGGTCGGTCCGTCGAGCGTCTCTCGGGCCGCGTCGTCTTCGTCGGGCCAGCCGCGGATCCCCACACGGGCCTGGTGCCCGTGCTGGTGCGCGTCAGCAACCCGCAAGAGCGTCTGCGTGCAAACGTCGACGTCGAGCTGGAAATTGCGTTGAAAGCTGCCAAATAATCGGACCTACACCAGCTCTACCATGCCTCACACCGCACATCATCCATCGTCCTCGACGCCCTCCGGCCGCGCGGAAGATTCATCCGGCAAAAAGCCCTCGACCTCCGCACAGTTTCAAACGGTCAAACGGATGGCCTGGCAATGGTTCCAGCGTCTGCCGACGGATCGAAGGCAACAGGTCGGAGCCTCGGTGGCGGTCATCGCGGTGCTTGCGCTTGCCTGGGCTGGCTGGCGCGCGCTTTCCGCCGCCAAAACGGACCAAGTTGCCGGCAGCGCTGCTTCCGAAGACGCGGAGCCGGGCCAAACCGAGCCAGCCATTGTGCGGCTGACGCCGGAGAAACTTGCGGCCGCTCACTTGCACACTGACCTGGCCGCGATGCACGAGTTGCGCGAAATCCGCCGCGTGCCAGCCAAGATCGGCTACAACATGGCCCATCGGCTCGAGCTGAAGGTGCCGGCGGCTGGCGTCGTCAAACGGGTGCTGGCTGGTCCGGGTCAGTCCATCCATGCCGGCGACGAGTTGGCCGTCCTCACCAGCGTCGAAGTCGGGTTGGCGCGCGACCTGGTGAACAAGGCCCAGGCCGACGTCGGGCTGGCCGAGCACGAGAACCGCTGGGCCAGCCAGATTGCGGATAATTTGGCAGCGCTGCTGAAATTCCTCGACCAGCGGCCGCCCATGGCGCAGGTCGAAGCGCGCTTTAACGACAAGCTGCTGGGCGACCATCGTGAAAAGGTGACCGGCGCTTACTCCAAGGCTTTGTTCGCTCAAAAGGTTTCGGCAAGCACCGACTCGATGGCGGCCAAAGGGGCCATTAGTGAACGGCTCGTCCAGGAGCGCACGAGCACGCGCGAAGTCGCCGACGCCTATTTTCATAGCGTTTGCGAGCAATCGCGCTTCGATGCCCAGCACGAGAAGGAACTGCGGAAAGCCAATCTGGAGCACGCCGAGCGGGTCTTGGCCGTCAATCAGCAGCGGCTGCGAATGCTGTTGGGGCCGTTTACCGAAATCTCGCAGGCGACCGATGATGCTACCATCTGCGAGCTCCTCCTGCGTGCTCCCTTCAGCGGCACGGTGGAAGAACGCCTGGTGGCCGATGGCGTCCAATTCACGGCCTCGCAAACGCTGTTCGTCGTGGCCAATACCGCCACGCTCTGGGTGTCGGCCCAGATCTACGAAAACGAATGGGCCGAGCTTTCCGGCGGCAATGTAAAGGATCTGCGGGTTGAATGCCCCGCTCTGCCGGGCGAGACGATGACTGCCCGCGTGCAATACATCGGCACCAGCATGTCGGCCGAGACCCGCGCCGTGCCGCTGGTCGCCGAGTTGCCGAACCCGCAGCGGCGGCTCAAGCCCGGCATGTTCGCCTGGGTTTCGGTGCCGCTAGGCCCCGCACGCCGTGGGCTGGCCGTGCCCGCCGGGGCACTCGAGCGGCACGAACACGAAACATTCGTATTTGTCGAGTTGCGGCCGGGCGTCTATCGGAAGCGGGACGTGATGCCGGGGCTGACCACGCCCGACGTGGTCGAAATCAAGTCGGGGCTCGCGGCGGGCGATCGGGTCGTCGATCGCGGCGCGTTCTACCTGAAAAGCGAACTGCTGCTCGAGGGCGCGGAGCCATGATGCAGCCGCTCACGATGTTCCCACGTTTGGCAATCGCACCCGTCGCGAGAAACCGCCGATGCTGTCGGCCCTGATCGACTTTTCGCTGGAAAACCGCTTCTTGGTCCTGGCCTTGGTGCTGCTGATGGCCGTTGGCGGCGCGTATGCCGCCTTCGTAATTCCCATCGACGCGGTGCCGGATATGACCAACGTGCAAGTGCAAGTGATTACCAAGGCCGGCGCGTTGTCGCCCTTGGAAGTCGAGCGGTTTGTCACCTATCCGGTCGAGTCGACGATGAGCGGCCTGCCCCGCGTGCAGGAGATCCGCAGCATCTCGCGTTTTGGGTTGTCGGTGGTGACGATCGTATTTCACGAGGGCACCGATATTTTTCGCTCGCGGCAGTTGGTCAATGAGCGGCTGGTCGAGGCCCGCGAACGCATCGTTCACGGCTCCGGCAACCCGCAGTTGGGCGTGTTGGCCACCGCGCTGGGCGAAGTGTTGCAGTTCGAAGTCCGAGGCGACGGCTACACGCCGATGGAGCTGCGCACGCTGCTGGACTGGGAGATTGCGCCCCAATTGCGGCAGACGCCCGGCGTCACCGAGGTGAATTCGCATGGTGGTTTCTACAAGACGTTCGAAGTCACGGTCGATCCCGACCGGCTTTCGGCGCAAGGCATCGCGCTGGGCGATCTGTTTGCCGCGCTCGAGCAGAACAACTCCAGCGCCGGCGGCGGCTACATCGTGCATCATGGCGAGCAGCGTTTCATCCGCGGCCAGGCGTTGCTGAAGAACGTCGCCGACATCGAGCGCGTCGTCGTCAGCAAACG
>DATCFX010000062.1:0-4095 GCA_036509275.1 Pirellulales bacterium
ATCCGGCGGTCGGACAAGAGTTCCGGCACGTCGCCATCGACCACGCGCTGGGCAAAGCCCTCGACGATCGCGGTCTTGCCCACGCCGGCTTCGCCCAGCAGCACGGGATTGTTCTTCGTGCGGCGGCAGAGGATCTGGATCGCCCGCTCGATTTCCTTTTCGCGGCCGATCACCGGATCCAGTTTGCCTTGACGTGCCAACTCCGTAAGGTCGCGCCCAAAACTGTCGAGAGCGGGCGTTTTCGACTTTGCGCTTTTGGCCTCGCCGGCGGCCGCACCTCCGGCCGGGTTGCGCTCGCCCCCCTCGCTGCCTTCGATGCCGTGGCCCAGCAGGTTCAGCACTTCTTCGCGAACTTCTTCCAGCTTGAGTCCCAGGTTCATCAGCACCTGGGCGGCCACGCCTTCCTGCTCGCGCAGCAGGCCCAGCAGAATGTGCTCGGTGCCGACGTAGTTGTGGTTCAGGTTCCGGGCCTCTTCCATCGAGTACTCGATGACCTTTTTGGCCCGGGGAGTTTGCGGCAGCTTGCCCATCGTGACCATGTCGGGTCCGCTCTGGACGAGCTTTTCGACTTCGAGGCGGATCTTGCGCAGATCCACGTCGAGGTTCTTTAGCACGTTGGCGGCCACGCCGCTGCCTTCCTTGATGAGACCCAGCAGCACGTGCTCGGTCCCGATGTATTCGTGATTAAAACGCTGCGCTTCCTGGTTGGCCAATTGCATGACCTTCCGCGCGCGGTCCGTAAAGCGTTCGTACATACCAATATCTCCCTGTTCGGCCGAGCGCTCGTAAACTCGGTAATTGACAAGCGTTCCAGTGGTCGGGTTCGTTACGGGGTCGAGAGCAGGCTGGCCTGCCTCGGGCTCTTGAACTGTCTAAATACGCATGACGCTGTGTTTTTGTTCACGTCCCAAAGGCCGTTTGTGTAATTGTAGGCCTCAAAATCCGCACGGGGCTCTAAGCGGCTGCTCGCAGGGCGGGCGCTTCGGCCGACTGCTCGGCGGTTTCCCGCACCGCCTCGCTGAGAAGGTCATGTTCGCACTCGATTTCCTGCTGCCACTTTTCGGAGCCAGCCAGTAGGGACAGTTCCTCCAGTTCCCGACGTGCCTCATGCCGCCGTGTGGCCCGACGGCAAGTCGTGGCCAATAGCAGCCGAGCTTCGATGTCCGCCGGATTGAGCCTGAGCAGTTGCTGGCAGAGCCGCTCAACCTCAAACCAGTTGCCTCTTAAGTATTCCCCCCTGGCCAGCGGAAACAAGTCCCGCTCAAACTCGGCTGTAAGTTCTTTATTCACAATCACTTGCCGCATACTATACACGGCAGATGCCAGCCCGATTCCGGTGGCCACGAGCGCCAAAAGCAGCATCTGGCCGTGCGGTGCCCATTCATTCCAAGCCAGACCGCCGAGCACCACGAGGTCAACGAGCAGGCCAAAACCGATGGCAGCCAGCAAGCCACCCAGGCTTCCTTGCCAGAGCTGCGCCAAACCCGGCCACAGACACAGGGCCCACCGACCAACTCGCATGCGGTACGATTCCTTTCATCCAGGCGCGCTCGTGCGCCGGCTATCATGCGGTCAAGGCGCGGGAATTCTAACCCCCACGGGAAACTGAGGCAAGGCAACCAGAGCCGCGGCTTAGGCTTAGTGCGGTTGCTGGCTGCCGCCGGCGGGGGTCCTGACGAGGAACGAGAACATTGAACAGAAGATCGCAAAGCGCGCGAAGACGATTCTTTGCCCGATTCTCTTCCCTTTTCTTCCTTCTTCGCGTCCTTTGCGATCTTCTGTTCAATCCTCGTCGTTCGTTGTTTTTCCCGTTGTTGCCCGGCGGTGTGAGCCGCACGTTTGGCGCTTGTTCGGCCAGCGCGCACAATAAAGCCAGCTATGCGATACACCTTAACTGATGCTGCGCAGCGCGCGGTGACGGCCGCCGCCGCTTGGGAACAGTCGGCAGGAAATGCTGGCGCTTTCGGTCCCTTGCTGCTGTTGGGCTTGCTGGCCGAAAACGAGTGCCGGGCAGCCGCCATGCTGGCCGGCCACGCCGTCTCCGCCGAAAGCGTGCGGCAGCATTGGCCCGACATCCGGCCGGCGGACAGTTCGAGCCGAGATCGAGCGGCCGAAGTGCATTGGCTGGGGCTGCTGGCGCTGGTCGTTCAGCAGGTGCCCGACGGTGCGCTGCTCGCCGGCTTTGCCACCGAACACCTGCTGCTCGGGTTGCTGCTGGCTGGCGACGAAACGAGCGAATGGCTAAACGAGCAGGGACTGTCGGCTGCCGACGTTGAAGCCGAGATTTGTCGCATTTACCAATGTGCTGCTACGCCGGCCGCGGCGATCGATTTTCCGCTCGGCGATGAGCTATTGCCGGCGATTGAGCCTGGCGGGCCGGCGACCCACGCACAGCCACCCACAGGCAGCGTGCTGTTTCGCATTCTGGATGCTGCGGCCAATCGGGCTCGCGAAGGCTTGCGCGTGGTCGAAGATTACGCCCGCTTCGGTCTCAACGATGCCTATCTGACCGCGGAGCTCAAGACGCTGCGGCACGATCTGGCCGCCGCATTGGCCCTGCTGCCGGCGGCCGCCTTGCTCGCCAGCCGCGACACGCCGGGCGACGTGGGCACGGCCATTTCGACAGCCGGCGAAGCCCTGCGCCAGGGCATCGACGGCGTGCTGGCTGCCAATCTCAAACGTCTGCAAGAAGCGCTGCGCAGCTTGGAAGAGTACGGCAAACTGGTGTCGCCCGCCGTGGGGCCGGCGCTGGAAAGACTGCGCTATCGCAGCTATTCGATCGAGCAGCGCGTGCAATTGGGCTCCCGGTCGCGGCGACTGCTGGTTGACGCGCGGCTGTATGTGCTGGTCGACGGCCGCGCGACGCTCGACGAGTTCACCGAACTGCTCAAAATGCTGGTCGCCGCCGGTGTCGACGTGATTCAGCTTCGCGACAAATCGCTGGCCGACGCGGCTTTGATCGAGCGCGGGCATCGCGCTCGCGAGCTGACGCGCGGCAGCCAGACTCTGTTTATCATGAACGACCGCGCCGATCTGGCGCTGGCCTGCGAAGCCGACGGCGTCCACGTGGGCCAGGACGAACTGCCCGTGCCTCATGCGCGGAGCATGCTCGGCCAAGGCAGCCTCGTCGGCGTTTCGACGCACAACCTCGAGCAGGCGTGCCAGGCCGCCCGGCAAGCCGTCGACTACATCGGCGTGGGGCCGGTATTTCGCTCCGGCACCAAGGATTTTGCCAACTTTCCCGGCCTGGAACTGCTGCGCGAGGTCCGCGGCCACACGCAACTGCCGGCGTTTGCGATCGGCGGCATCGACCTGGGCAACGTTTCGCGCGTGCTGGAAACCGGCTTTCGCCGCATCGCCGTATCCGGCGCCGTCTGCCGCGCCTCGGACCCGGCCGCCGCCGTAGCCCGCTTGCGAATCGCACTCGACGCCACGTAAATCCGGCATCCACGTAGGTCCGGCGAGCCAGCCGGACCTTGGTCGCAGCGCGATGAGTGCCCCCGGTGCCGCTGGAGCTCGCGGCACCTACGGAGCGGCACCTATGGAGTTGGTCGCCGGCTGGGTCGCCGGCTCGGCGGGCGTGCTGAGTAGCTCGCGGAGCAGGCTGTCGATCTGGACGATGGTGCCGGAGCCGTAGCCGACCCATTTGCCGCGAATCTGGCCGTCGCCGTCGAGCACCAGCGTCGTGGGATAGCCGCGAAAACCGATGGCGTCGGAAACGGCCTTCCGCGTCCGCCATTGGACGTCGGCATAAATCGGCAGGTCGGCGGGGCTGCTTTTGAGGAAGTCGGCCGTCTGCTGGCGCAACTCGTGTAAGTTTTCGGCCCCGGTGCTGCAGGATACGAGCACGGCCTGGAACCGCGGAGCGTCCCGCCACGTGCGGCTCAACTCGACCAACTGCGGAAACTCGACGCGGCAGGGCGGGCACCAGGTGCCCCAAAAGTTCAGCAGCACGACCTTACCCCGCAGGTCGGCCAGTCCCAGCGGCTGGCCGCCACCCACGAGCGGCTGCAAGTCCACGTCGCTCAGCTTCGCCTGCGGTTGCGGAACACTCAGCCAGGCCAACAGCAGGCCGGCAACCAGCAGACAGAAGAC
>DATCFX010000063.1:0-3831 GCA_036509275.1 Pirellulales bacterium
ACCGTCTGCGATCCCGCCTGCGGTTCGGGCGCGTTCCTAATTCGCGCGTACGATGCGCTGGACGCGCATTATAAGACCGTTACGCATGGCCTTGCCGGCTCCGGCTTTCCGCCCGGCGAGCTTACCGCGATCGAGGACGCCGTTCCCGACCTGATCCTGAACAACAACCTATATGGCGTTGACCTCTCGCGAGAGGCGGTCGAAATCACGCAGTTGGCCCTGTGGATCCGCTCGGCCCGGCGCGGCAAGACGCTCGCCGACCTGTCCCGCCACGTCATTCAAGGCAATAGCCTGGTTTCGGACCCGGCCGTGGAACCTAAGGCGCTCGATTGGCACGCGGCGTTTCCAAAAATCTTCGGCGCCGGCGGCCCCGGCGGGTTTTCTTGCGTCATCGGCAATCCGCCTTGGGAGCGGGTCAAGGTGCAGGATCGCGAGTTCTTTTCGTTGACCGATCCGGTCACGGCCGGAGCCGTCAATGCCGGCGACCGCAAAAAACGCATTGCCGCCATGCCTATCGCAAACCCCGAGTTGCACGCCTCGTACCTCGCGGCCCGCGACTACGCGCAGCGGCTGCTCGATTACGCGCGCGGGTCTGGCCGCTACCCGCTGACGGGCAAGGGGGACGTGAATCTCTACATGCTCTTTGCGGAGCTCGCCGGCGTGCTCGTGGCGCCGGGCGGCCTCGTCGGCTTGCTGGTCCCCTCTGGCATTGCCACGGATGATACGACCAAGGACTTTTTCAGCGGCCTGATGGACGCCGGCCGCCTCTTGTCGCTGTACGACTTCGAAAATCGCAATAAAGTTTTCGAGGACGTTGACGGGCGGTTCAAGTTCTCCGCGCTGGTCTTCGGCGGCCAGGCAAGGACCGCTGATCGGGCCGACTTTGTGTTCTTCGCCCACGGTGTGGAAGACACCGCCGCCGTCAACAAACAGCGCCACATCCCGCTCACGGCGGCGGACATGGCGCTGCTGAACCCAAATACCAGAACCTGTCCGATATTCCGCACGCGGCGCGACGCCGATTTGACGAAGGCCATCTACAAGCGCATCCCCATTCTAGTCGACGAAAATCGCAAGCAGGGCGGTAACCCGTGGGGCGTCAAATTTTTTAGGATGTTCGACCAGACCAACGACGCCGAACACTTTCGCCCGGCGAAGGTGTGGGAAAAGAGGGGCTACAAACTCGACGGAAATGTCTACACGAAGGCCAAGAAGCGCGCCTTGCCGCTGTACGAGGCCAAAATGATGCAGGCCTTCGACCATCGGGCCGCCAGCGTGATTATTGATGAGGCCAACTGGGTCCGGCAGGGACAAAAGGCCGAGACGACCCCCGTCCTGCACCAGAACCCCGAGTTCTGCGTGCTGCCGCGCTGGTGGGTGGATGAAAAGATAGTCACCGCCGTCACGGAAGGCCGCGAGCGAGAGTGGCTCCTGGGCTACAAGGATATTACGAGTGCGACCAACGAACGGACCATGATCGCGTCGTTCCTCCCCTGGGTCGCCGCTGTGAACTCAGCCCCACTCGTCTTCGCCGGCGAGAACATCCAGCCTCGTCGCGAATGCTGTCTGCTCGCGAATCTGAACTCATTTGTCTTTGATTACGTTGCACGGCAAAAGGTCGGCGGCGTACACCTTAACTTCTTCATCGTCGAGCAACTCCCGACGCTGCCGTCCGACGCGTACGCCGAGAAATGTCGCTGGTCAAAGCGGGAATCCCTCGAACGCTGGATCAGCGAGCGCGTGCTGAAATTGTCCTGCACGGCCGAAGACATCCGGCCGCTGGCCAGGGCCTGCGACTTTTCAGGATCGGAAGGCGGCGGCATCCACAAATGGCGCGAGACCGAGCGACTGCAACTTCGGGCCGAACTCGATGCTGCGTTCGCGCACCTTTACGGCATCGCGGAAGACGACTTCGCGTACATTCTGTCCACATTCCCATCCGTTGCGGAGGCCGCGATCGCAGCAACGCTTGACGCATATCGCGAGCTGGCTGCGGCGCGTTGATAGCCTTCCTCAGCTCAGTTGGTACTCCTCGTACGCGTGGTCGCAGGGGGTGCCGCGGCTGACGTACATGCGGCGCTCGTCCGGCTCGATGATCACGGAAAACACCGTCTGCCAGGTGCCGGTGTTGGGATCGTCGTTGGCGTGCCGGCAGATCGAATGCGGATAGCCCTCGTGGTCGCCGAGCGCGGCTTGGATGTCGGGCACGCTCGGCCGATGAGCGCTGGAAAAATTCAGCAGCGAGTCGATCCGCTGCTGGCGGGCGTGGGACTGGATCAGCTCGGGAAACTGCTCGTTGGTCGATTGCAAGGCCGGGTGCAGGCAGTGGTTCGTGTGGGCGATGCCCCCGGCGTCGGCGTTTTGTAGCACGTGTACGTCGTCGATCGTCACCTCCAGGTCGGCCGGCCCCTGGGGCGTCGTGAGCATGATGTTGGCGGGAATGACCCGGCGAGCACGGCGCACACTGTCGACGGCCCCTCCGAGCGAATCGGCTTCGTAGATGCCTCGCACGGTAAAATAGTGCGGCACTCCCTGCGTTCGCGTGGGTGCCGGCAGCGAGTTCAGGCAGACGCCGAGGCCGGCCTCGTTGAAGCCGATGTAGGCAATCAGCCCGGCTTGCGTCAGGTTGAGCAGGGCCGGTTTGCCGGCCGGACGACGCGTCAGCACGATGGTAAACGGATCCAGAGCCGGATCATTGTCCCAGTTCTGAGCGACGAGGCTGCCGCTGCCAGCGGAAGCGCGGCCGTCCATCGCCAGCGAAGTGCAGCCGGCATCCGGCTCCGGGCGGAGCTGGTTGCGGACTTGCAGCAGCATCAGGTCTTCCAGCTTCAGGCCGACGGCTTCGGCCGTGCCGCGCAATTCGTCGACCATGCTCGGGCTGTACTGCTCGGCGAAGGGAATCGCAGCGGCAGCGATTGCCAGCGCCCGATCGCGCGGCATACGCAGCGTGCGGCCGATGTGCTGCCAGGCTGCCTCGCTGAAGCCGCGAATCTCGTCGCCAGCCGCCTCGCCGATTTGGCGGCCCATTTCCCAGGGCGTGCCGGCCACTTCGATCTCGCGGTATCGCGTTTGCCTGGACATATTTACACCAACCTCACCGGCATTTTCGCATCAAGATTGATTGATTGATACGGTCGAAAGGTTATACTGCGGCTACCCTCCTTGCTACCCCCGCTACCGCGGTCCCGCCTCCCAACAGCGTCCGATCGAAAACATGATGTTTTTCGCCGCTCACGATTTCCGGTTAGGGTTTTGGTGGCCACGCCGGCTGCTGGCGGCGGCTGCAATTTTCGGCTTAGCGGTGGCCGCGCCGGTCGGCGCTGCCGAGCGGCCCGTGAGCTTCGCCAACGATATCGTACCCGTTTTGACGAAGGCCGGCTGCAATGCCGGCGTGTGCCATGCGAAGGCCGGCAACGGTCAGAACGGATTTCAGCTTTCGCTGCTGGGATTCGAACCCGCCGAAGATTTCGACCACATCGTCAGGGAGGGACGCGGGCGGCGTGTGTTTTCGGCTGCTCCCGATCGCAGTCTGTTGCTATTAAAAGCGTCGGGCAAGGTGCCACATGGCGGCGGTGTCCGGCTGGACGCATCGTCCGAGGACTACGCCCTGCTGCGCGCCTGGATCAGCCAGGGGGCGCTCAGTGACCAGGCCGGGGCTGCGACGCTCGTGTCGTTCGAGGTGCAACCCGCCCGCGGCGCCATCAAGCGCCACGCGACCCAGCAGCTAAAGGCCCTGGCCCGGTATTCCGATGGCAGCCTGCGGGACGTCACGAACCTGGCGCTGTACGAGTCCAGCGACAGCGCGACGGCCGAGGTCACGCCGCGCGGCCT
>DATCFX010000064.1:0-2403 GCA_036509275.1 Pirellulales bacterium
GTGCGCGGCGGCGAAGTCGTGGCCCAGGGCACGCCCGAGCAAGTAGCGGCCGAGAGCCGCAGCGTCACGGGGCAGTATCTGTCCGGCGAGCGCAGGATCGCCATTCCCGCCACGCGGCGGCCGATTCGCAAAGAACACCTGACGATCGTCGGCGCCGCGCAGAACAACCTCAAAGGGATCGACGTCGAAATTCCGCTGGGAGCGCTAGTCTGCATCACCGGCGTATCCGGCTCGGGCAAAAGCTCGCTCGTGAACGGCATTCTCGTCGAGGCCTTGCGGCGCGATCTCAACGGCGGCGAAGGCGAGCCCGGCCAGCACGAGCGGATCGAAGGCCTGGAGCACCTGGACAAGCTGATCGCCATCGATCAATCGCCGATCGGCCGCACGCCGCGTTCGAATCCGGCCACGTACATCAAGGTGTTCGACGACATTCGCAAGCTGTATGCGATGCTGCCCGACTCGAAGGCCCGGGGCTACCAGGAAGGGCGATTCAGCTTCAACGTGGCCGGCGGGCGGTGCGAGGCGTGCGAAGGCAACGGCTCGAACAAGCTGGAGATGGACTTCCTGGCCGACGTGTGGGTCACGTGCCCCGTGTGTGCGGGCCATCGCTTCAATCGCGAGACGTTGCAGGTCCGCTTCAAGGGCAAGAACATTGCCGAAGTCCTGGAGATGGACATTCAGCAGGCCTTGGAGCATTTCGAAAACATTCCCAAGGTGCGGCACAAGCTGCAAACGCTGCACGACGTGGGCCTGGACTATCTGAAGCTGGGGCAGCCCTCGCCGACGCTCTCGGGCGGTGAGGCCCAGCGTGTGAAGCTGGCGCGCGAGCTGGTGAAAAAGAGCACCGGCCGCACGCTCTATTTGCTCGACGAGCCGACCACCGGCCTGCACTTTGCCGACATCCAGATGCTGCTCAAAGTGCTGAACGACTTTGCCGACGCCGGCAACACCGTGCTCGTGGTGGAGCACAACCTGGACGTAATCAAAACGGCCGACTGGATCATCGACCTGGGACCCGAAGGCGGCGGGGCCGGCGGACGGATCGTGGCCACCGGCACGCCCGAGGAAATCGTCAAGGTCGAGGATTCGTACACCGGCCGCGCGTTGGCCGGGATACTTGACCCCACTAAGAAAAAGCACTCCCACCGTACCCTGGCCGCGGATCGGGTCCCGGTGGAGACGGCCCGCTTCATTCGCGTGGTGGGCGCCCGGCAGCACAATCTCAAAAGCGTCGACGTAGAGATCCCGCGCGATCAGATGACCGTCTGCTGCGGACCCAGCGGCAGCGGCAAAAGCTCGCTGGCGATGGACACGGTGTATGCCGAAGGGCAGCGACGTTATGTGGAAAGCCTCAGCTCCTACGCGCGGCAGTTTGTCGGCCAGATGCAAAAGCCGCTGCTGGAGCACATCGAAGGCCTGTCGCCGGCCATTGCCATCGAACAAAAGCACCTGGGCCACACGCCGCGCTCGACGGTCGGCACGGTCACCGAAATTTACGACTATCTGCGTATCCTGTTCGCGCGGCTGGGCAAGCCCTATTGTCCCGACTGCGATCAGCCCATCGGCACGCAATCGGCCGACGAGATCATCGACAAGATCATGTCCGAGCCGGCCGGCACGCGGCTGTATCTGATGGCCCCGCTGGAAATCCAGGTGGGCGAAAAGTACGAGACGCTGTGGAACGAAATCCGCGCGGCCGGCTACGTGCGGATGCGCGTCGATCGGCAGACCTGCTCCGTCGACGATCCGCCGGCCATTGACCGCCGCCGCAAGCACCTGGTCGAGGTGGTTGTGGATCGGGCGATCATCCGGCCCGACGGCCGCTCGCGCATCGCCGACAGCATCGAGAGCGCCCTGTCGCTGGGCCGCGGCGTGCTGCACGTGGCCTACCAGTCGGACGAAGTGCCGGAAGAAAACTGGCGGAACGAGATTCACAGTCAGCATTTCGCCTGTCAGCACTGCGGCCGCAGCTTCGAGCCGCTCACGCCGCACAACTTTTCGTTCAATAGCCAGTTGGGCTGGTGCCCCTCGTGCGAAGGCCTGGGCACGCAAACCGGCGCCAACACCGCGGCCCTGCTGCGCGATCCGAAATTGTCGCTGGCCGAAGGGGCGATCGGCTGCTGGCCCGCTGCCGACAATCGCTTGTTCCCGGTGATGCTGGCGGCCCTGTCGGCACATACCGGCATGCCCACCGACGTGCCGTTCGAGCAACTCTCGGCCAAGCATCGCCGCATCGTGCTGCACGGCACCGGCGAGGCCTGGATCAACGTCTACGGCGAAACGAAACGCGGGAGTGCCAAGGGACAGCCCCCGAGTGCCAAAGGGCAGCCACTGTGGCGCTTTCAATACAAGGGGCTGTATCCGGCGCTGGACGAAGCCGCGCGGCTCTCGCCCGCCCTGCGC
>DATCFX010000065.1:0-2413 GCA_036509275.1 Pirellulales bacterium
GCTACTGAGTGTCGGACGCACTCGACGCCAGCCGACGCCGAGCCCGACGTCACCTGGGGCCAGGGCGGTATAGACGATGGCGGCTGGACGGCCGACGTGGAGTCGAACGATGAGCCCGATCCCCGTGCACGAAAAACAAAAGCGCACTGAGCGCGTGGTCATCGGGATGGTGGTCTGCGCGATTAGCGTCCAAGTGCTAGTCGCCGAGCTGCCCCGCCTGCTGCCATATCTCATCATTCTGGCAGTGATCTTTATCGCGATCAGGCTAGTTCTTTTTCACACACGGAGGTACTGAGTTTCTGTACAAATGTTGTTGGGATGACGCTCGTCGCGTCGGTGTTGTGCTTTAGACAAACACCTTGACTAAAACATAAAAGCATCGTCTAATAGTCAGACTCCCGTTATTGCCATAAGCAGTAACACGGTCGAGTAAGAGCCGGTTTTAGCCGTCTAAGCAGATCACTTGCCCCCTGCCGGGGGTCGATGCTCTGCGCTCTTTTTTCGGCCGGTCGCGGAGAGAAAGGAGGTCCACAGCTATGAGTAGGACATATCACAATGGGGATCGAAAAATTAGAGTTCGGGGCGTTCGGCGACCCACTGACTTGCGCCGTTTGGCGCACGTCCTGATCGAACTAGAGGCCGCTAAAGCCGAGGCTGAGGCCGAAGCCGAGCATCACAAGCAGGCGAAGGCCAAGCCGTCGAAGCGAAGGCGAGCGACCAGCGACGCGGAGACTGAGGCTTTAGCGTGACGGCCGACGCACCTGTGTGGTTTCGGTTGCGCTGGCCACGCGAAGTCGCGCCGGAGCAAGTCACGCAGACCTTCCGCCTGCTGGCGACGACCGGCGGTGCTCCGATCATCATGGAGACAGTTGGCGTGCCCGCTGGCGTCGAGCACCGAGTGGCTTTGCCGCCAAACCGAGCCGAGAGCGTGGTTGCGCAACTGCGCGCCAGCATTCCCGGTCTGGCCGTGGAAGAAATCGGCACGCGTCCGGCCATAGCCGCGACCCGCGCCGTCGAGCTGCGGCTGTCCACGAGACGCCGGCCACTTCGCACCGATGACTTGCCAAACGCCACCGCCCGGCCGGTCGGCCTCAATCCGCTGGCGCTCGAGGGGCGCTCGCCGGAGCTGGCGGCCGATCAATTGCTGGGGCTGTTCCACTCGCTCTACGCCGCGCATTGGGGGCCGCGGACGCACGACATCCTCAGCGCGTCCTTGCTAACCCTGGCCCGCTCGGACGGCATGAGCCTGGCGGCGCTGCCGCTGCTGCTAACTGACGCTGGTTTCCGACGTCGAGTTGCGCCGCCGGTCAGCGACCCGATCGGGCTCGGCCCGTTCTGGGCGGCCTACGAGGCTTGGAGCGAGGCCGAACGGGCGGCAGCCATAGCGCCAGTTATGAACAAGCTGCGGCCACTGCTGCTGCGGCCGGAAATGCGAGCCATCGTCGGGCAGACGCGGGCGAGCTTCGATCTACGGCGCGTCTTTACGGAGCGCAAGATATTGCTGGTCAGCCTCAGCAAGGGACTGCTCGGACCGGAGACCTCAGCCCTGCTCGGCAGCTTGGTCGTTTCGCAGTTGTGGCAGGCCATCCTCGGCCGGGCTGCTGTGACGCCGGAGCGCCGTCATCCGGTCTTTGTCTACGTCGATGAGTTTCAGGACTACATGCACCTGCCGCTGGACTTCGCCGATGCCTTGGCGCAGGCCCGGAGCCTGGGCGTCGGCTTTGTGGCGGCGCATCAGTACATGCACCAACTCGATCCGGCGATGCGCTCGGCCGTACTCGCCAATGCGCAGTCGCGGATCGCCTTCCGGCTGCCGAGCGAGGACGCCCGGATCATCGCGGCCGGTAGTGCGGCGCTCGTGCCGGAGGACTTCCAGAGTCTCGGTGCATTCGAGTGCTACGTGCAGTTGGTGGCCGAGGCCGCAGTGCAGCCGTGGTGCAGCGCCGCGACGCTGCTGCCAAACCTGCCGGTCAGCGATCCGGCTGCCGTGCGGGCGGCGTCGCGCAGCGCTTACGGCGTCGAGCGAGCGGAGATCGAGGGCGACTTGCACAAGCTGTTTGTCGGTGAGCACCGGACGGATGGCGATGACCTGACGCCACGGCGGCGGGACGTGGAGGCCTCCGAATGAGCCCCCGTCGCATCGCTCGTCGCGTCGTGTCGATGACACGTCTGGAAAACCCGTGTGGCCACGCCGTTACCGGCTGGACTTTGGTAACGAAAGTCTTTCACTTTCCGTGTCATCCATTTCCGCAGCGGCGCGGCAGGCAAGGCGTCACCGCGATGCCCGGTTGCAGCTCGTCGCTAACAGGGGTGAGACGGCGGACGGGTGGCGGGGGTGCTCGTCGGATCGCGTGGCAGGGGCGGCGCGCTGCAACACCTTTCAGAGCATCAACATTGGCAACGAATGAATATG
>DATCFX010000066.1:0-6066 GCA_036509275.1 Pirellulales bacterium
TCGCCCGACCCGATCATCCTGGTCGATGTGGACCAGGTCCTGCCGCAACAGGCCATCTTGCGCCCGGACGAGCATTGGCCTGCCGGCACGGCCGCTTTGTTCGTGCGGAACCCGGCCGGCCAAACGCTGCCGGTCACGGTGGGATATCCCGACCACTCCGCTCGGCGGCGACGGCTGGGCATCGGCATCGGCGGCCATACTTCCGGCTTGTTCGCACCGCAGTTCAGCTATGCCTTGGCCGGTCGGCAGCTATCCAGCGAGGGCTCCGATTTGCAAGTCGTCGCGCTGTTCCGCGGACATGAATCGACGACGCGATCGACGCTGGTTCATGCCACCAAGGGGCTGACGATCACCCACCCGCCGACCGAGCCGGCCGACCCGCGTATCACCGTCTACGGAGAACTCAAGCAGCGCGGCGCGCTGACCTTCATCCTCGACTGCTCGGGAAGCATGTCCGACGTGGTGCAGCTCGACAACCAAAAGCGGACGCGGCTCGAAGTGGCCCGTGCCGCGCTGCAGGGCTTGCTCGACGACCTGGCCGCCTCGCGCAACTATCGCGTGGCCGTGCGCGTGTATGGGCACCGCGCCCGCTGGAAGGATCGCTTCAGCAACGACGTCATCTACACTCCCTACGGGCTGAAAGAGCAGCAAGCGGCGATCAATGCCGGCCAGGCGTTTAATATCCATCCCAGCAACGACGTGGAGCGGATCCTCCCGATGGGGCAATTCGGGGCGAGCCAGAATGCCGCGGTCAAGCTGGTTCTTGACCAATTGCAGCCGGCCGGCGAGACGCCGCTGTATCTGGCCGTGGTGCAAGCGGTCGAGCAGGATTTCCGCGGCGAGACGGAGGGGCAGCCGCACATCGTCGTCATCACCGACGGAGTCAACGAGCAAAGCGCCGGCGGCCCGCCGGGGGTCATCACCATGCGGCAACAAGTGGAGCAGGCGTTCGACGTCCATCGCGCGCAGCACATCCGCCTGGATATCGTGGGCTTCAACGTGCAGGAATCCGAGCAACGCGAGAAGTTGGAAGATCTACGAGCGATCGCGCGCCGCACGGGCGGCGGCTATTACTCGGCCAGCGATCCCTCGGGGCTGTTGAAGGCCCTGCACGAATCGCTGGGGTTGAGCCGGTACGTGGTGGAAAATAGCCGCGGCGAACTGATGGGGGAGCCCGAGAACTTGGGTTCGACGACCGAGTTGCCCGCGCCGGGCGATCGGCCGCAGCAGTATGTGGTGCGCCTGGTGGGGGCCCAGCCACCGGTCGAAAGCGAGAGCCTGCAAGTCATCGACGACGAGGCGCTGGAACTGTACCTGACCAAGGACCATCAGCTGCAAATGCGGCGTTATACCGGCAGCCGGGAGCAGGAGCTGCGCGCGTCCTTCACCGACCTGGCCGATCCGCAGAATCCGGCGCGGCAAGTGTTCGTCGGGGGCCACGTGCCCGAGCGGCAAGGCAGCGCGGTGCGGTTTCCGATTTCGGTGCAGAATGCCGACGCGCAGCACTTCAGCCCGCGCCCGGTCGAGGCTTGGGTCGAGATCCGACCGCTGGGCGCTTCGCGGCAGCAGCGTTATCCCGAGTATGCGTTTTTCGACCTCGACTTCGAGCCTCACCGGCCGGTGCCGGTGCTGAGCTATCTGGCCCCCAATTGGCCGCTGAAGGCGGTCAAAGCCGAGATCCGGCTATGGTGCAAGTTCCGGCCCACCGAGCCGGACAAGATCGTCAACGTCCTGCAACTCACGCGCGATGGGGCTGCCAGCTTCCGGCTCGATGCGCTGCCTACCACTGCGCTGACGCTTCGCGTCGAGCGCGGCAAAACCGCGCAGGACGACGACCGCGTGACGTTGACGGAACAGTATCCCGTGGGCGCCGATTCGCTGTTCCAACTGAAGGTCCTGTCGGACCCGCCGCCGCGCCGCAGCGAGCACGTGTACTACTCTCAAGGCGCGCTGGTCCGCCACATCTTTTCGTACAGTCCCGACGATCAAAACGATCTGCAACGGGTGCGGCTGTACTTGACCAGCCGCTCGCGGCTGCTGCGGCAGGCCGTGGCGCTCACGCAGCCGCTGGTGCTGACGGTCCCCGATCCATTGCTGCGCCCCTGATAGCTGCTTGTCTGCCGGCAAAGTTGATCGAAATGGTCAAGTCTGCTCGCCACACCAGCCGACCGAACAGAATGATCGGCTCATGCCACCGCCGGCGTCTCGACCAGATCGCACGACGGCACCGCATGCACCGGCCGATCGCTGATTCATCGCTCGACAGGGAGGGGCCGCGATGCGCGCAACACACGTTTTCCGGGCTGTACTGGCGGGCATTTTGTTGTTGGCCGGTCGCGGCGCTATGGCGGCCGAATCCTCGCCGGTGGCCATCTCGATCGTGATGGATTGCTCGCAGAGCATGGGTCAGCCTCTGCCCGATCGCGCCGGGGCGCTGGATCATGCCACGCTCAGCCGCATGGACGCTACCAAGCAGCTCGTGCAGACCACGCTCACCGGGATGGCCGGACAAGCTGACTATCGCGTCGGCCTGTGGCTCGTGGGCCATCGCCTGGCATGGGAAGACGCCGAGCGCCCCGGCCTGCTCGAACAAAACGACTACCTGGCGCAGAACAATGGTTTCAGCGCGCTGGCGAAACTGCTTCCAGGCGACGACGTGGAGCTGGTCCGGCACCTGCGGGCGCTGAAACCCGAGCAGTTGCCGCCGCTCTTGACACAGTTGAAGACCGTCAAAGCTTGGGGCGAATCGCCGGTGTACCTGGCCCTGTCGCAAGCCTTTGACGATTTCGGAACGCAGGCCAAGTCCGACGCCCGCGGCATCATCCTGCTCACCGACGGCGGCAACGAGCAGTATATGCCGCGCTATCCGATGACCATGCAAAACGTGCTCACGAGCTACTATCGCCGCCGCGTGCCGGTGCATATCATCGCCGTGGCTCTCAAGCCGGACGATCTGACGGGCATCGCGACCGAATACCAGGAGATCGCGCGCCGCACTCAAGGCACTTTCCAGCGCGCCGACGATATCGCCACTCTGAACCGGGCGTTCGCTCGGGCCATGCAGTCGATCAGCGATCCGGGCAGCAATCCGGACATCGACGCCGATTCCAATATCGTGTCTGCCGGCGAAGGCTCGATCCCGGCCACGCCCGCGGGCGATCGACGCTACTCGAGCAGCCGGAGCCAGATCCAGGGGGTCGTGCTCTTTGACGGGCGACCGGTGGCCGGCGCGACCGTGCGGATTCAGGGCGGCGTCAGCAAGACGATGAAGAGCGACCGCAGCGGTAATTTCACGTTCTCGGAACTGCCGCCCGGCGAATACCACATGTCGGTCGAAGGCATCGCCCGCAACAAGATCCGCGACTATTCCACCGAAGTCACGGTTCGGCCCCGCCCGCAAGTTGCACCGTTTGTTGAAGTCGACTTGGAATAAACGACGCAACTCGTTCTGTAATATCCGCTTGCGACGATCTTGCATTTTGTGCGGATTTCTGACAACTCCTTTTCGCGGCCCGCGATAATAGGGGTGCCAGAGGTGGAATTGCCACCTGCCCCCCGGGCATGGATCGGCACTTTGATTTCCGCAACCGCGCGCGGAGGCCGCGCGCTGCCGCTCTCGCTGAACTTCAGCGGCTGCTTTGCAAAGGATCGATTGCCATGAGATCGCGTCTCGCCCGTTTGGTCCTGTTTGGCTGCCTGGCGATGGGGTTGCTGGCTGCACTGCCGGGCGTGGGCCTGGCGGCGGAATCCACGTTCCGCGACCTGGTGCGCAAGTACGTCGCCGAGAAGGCCAAGGGCGAAGATCCCCCGAAGCCGCCCGGGCTGCCCGCCGACATCAAGACGGTGCTGGCCCTGGAGTACACGGTGCTGTTGCGGCGCGACGACAAGGAAATGCCGGTCAACGCCGAAACGTACATGTTCGAAATCGGCGATCGCATTCGCGTGCGCGTCAAGCCGGTCAATCAGTTGTACATTTATATCTTCTACCAGGGCGCCAGCGGACAGCGGAGCTGCTTGCTGCCGACGGAAAAGGAAAAGCCGCCGTTGGCCGGGGCTGGCCAGACGCTCGAATTGCCCAATGACGGCAGCGTGTGCGAATTCACGCCGCCGGCCGGCGACGAGAAGCTGATTGTCGTGGCGACGGAACAACCCAGCGACGATCTGGCAGCGCTGGCCAGTGTCGTCTTCAAGAAGCCCGAAGAGCAATTGACCGCGGCGGAGAAGCTGTTGCACGACAGCCTCAAAGTGCGCAGCGAGAAGAAGCTGAAATCCATCCGCGAGCGACAAGCCCAGGGGACGCGCTACCGCGGCCTGTTCGACGAAGAGGCGCTGACCCAGGTCTCGCAGGAAATGGCGCGCAAACGGACGACGCGCGCCGTGTTCGAGGAGCCCCCGTCGGACAAGCAGCCGAGCACCTTCAGCATGTCCGCCTCGGTCGGCGGCGATGGTCCGCTGGAACTGTTCGTCACCATCCCGCTCAAATCGATCCAGGCCGGGCCGGGCTCGAAGCGGTGATAGTCATGACGCTCGTGCGTCCCAACGCCGTACGCCTGGCAATCGCGGGGCTCGTGCTCGCGGCTGGATTGCCCGGCCAGGCCCAGGCTCAGCAGCCGGCCCCACCGCCGGTCGACCAGCAGCCCTGGCTGTCGATCAACGTCAACGGCCATACGGCCAGCGTGCGGGCGCTGGCCTTCACCGCCGACTCGAAGCGGCTGTGCTCGGCAGGACTCGACAAGCTCGTCCAAGTCTGGAACACCAGCGCGCTGGTCCGCGACCTGCGCCGCACGTGGCTGCTGGAACGCACGCTCCGCTGGCAGGTCGGCCGAGGATTGCGCGGCAGCATCTATGCCTTGGCCGCGTCGCCCAGCGATGGTTTGTTGGCGATCGGCGGATACGGAGCCATGGGCGGGCTGGGCGAGATCCTGCTGGTTGACCCCGTGCAAGGCACGCTGCACAAGTTACTGTCGGCACATCGACAAACGGTTTGTTCGCTGGCCTTTTCAGCCGATGGCCAATGGCTCGCTTCGCTCGACGTGAGCGGGCAGCTCGTGCTGTGGAAACGCGGCGACTGGCAGCCGATCGTCGTCTACGCCAGCGATGCGCGCGTCTACGGCACGGGCCCGGCCGCCATCATCGAGCGACAACCCCACCTGCGGCCCTTGGCCATTCTCGGCAACAGCCACGTGATCGTGCCGGTGTATATGGGCTTGGATGCAGCCGGGCGCACGACGTGGCGCTTGCAGCAGATCGGCCTGGCGGACCGGCGCGACGTGCGGACCCTCGAGATGCCTCACATTGGCATGGTGTCGGCGCTGGCCGCAAGCGCGGACGGGCGGCTGCTGGCGTCGGCCGACCTGGCCGGCAACCTGTATTTGGGCGAGCCGGCCGGACGCGCTGAACCGCTCGCTCCCGACGGCGTAGTGTTGTCGCTGAGTTTCGACCCACATGGCCAGGCGTTGGTCGCCGGCACGGCCGTCTCATCGCTGTACGGCAAGGGGCAGCTCGAAGTCTGGGACACCACGGCTCGGACGCTCAAAGGGAAGCGACTGCTGGCCGAAGATGTTCGCGCCTGCGCCGTGAGCCGCGACGGCAAGTTTCTGGCTTGTTCCGGTGGCGAGCACAATGCGCTGTTCCTGGGAGCGATGGACGATCTTTCGGCGACCGTGCCATTGCAGAGCAGCGGCCGCCGGGTGACGAAGGTGGCTTTTGCCAAGCAAGAGCCGCTGTACCGCGTGGCGCTGTCGACCACGCGCGTCGCCGACGGATTCCACAACGACGCGCGGCTCGAGCGCAGCTTCAATCCGGTCAGCTTGGAGTTGTCGGACGAGACGCCGCCAAAGGCCGACGACTGGCTTCCGGCCCAGTGGTCGCAAGGCCGCTGGCGCGCGCAGCAGAATACCGACGGCACGCTCCAGTTTTATCGCGACGACGTCGCGCAAGGCTTCGTGCGCTTCGATTCCAGGTTCGACGGCAACCCGCGCTGCTGTTGCTGGCTCGGCCGCACGCCGGAAGAGCCGACGGCCGTCGCCATCGGCACGGACGTGCAGAACGGAATCTACGTCTGCC
>DATCFX010000067.1:0-1867 GCA_036509275.1 Pirellulales bacterium
GCTCGTACGGAGTCTCGACGGGCGTCGCCGCCGGCGTTTCGGGCTCGGTGCGGCGGTCGGGTGTGAGGGTCGGAAGTTCGAGCCCTGCGGGCTCTTTGGGCGCGGCCGGCTCTGCGGGCGGGGCGGGCGTTGCCAGGGAGAGCGGTGCCGTGGCCGGCCTGACTTGCTCGGCACGCACCGCTTCGGCGAGTCGCGCGGCGGTGGCCGGATCCAGCAACCTGGCTCGCTCGAGCCGCTGCAATTCGCGCAACACGGCGTCCAGGCCTACGCCGGCCGGGGCGTTGGCCGACTCCCTCAGGGGCCAGCCACATGCCGGGCACAATCGGCGGCTGCCGGGGAGCACCGCGTGGCAGGCCGGACAGCGGCCCTCGGCAGCCGGTGCAAAGTCGTTTGGATCGAGGCTTTCGGCCGTGAACAGTTTGGCCAATACTACCCAGATGCCATGACCGACGACCGTGACGATGCCCAGCACAAAGCCAGCGGTACACAGCAGACCGAGCATCCCGTTCACGCAAGCATCCCTCTACCCCTGCGACGCCAGCAGCCTGAGTTAGTTTAGTGCCTCAAACAGCGGGGGGCCAAGAAAGACGGAAGACTGGCAAAACAGGCCCGCACAGACCGCAATGTCGGCAAAGCCGGAACCGCGGTCTTCGCAATCCTGGGCCACACCCGCAAAGCGAGAGAGGCTTGTGGAGACGTTCTTTCTCGGGCGATCCCAGCCAATGATCTCGCGTCTTGCGTACTAGCGCCAGTGCGGCGACACGACGGCCGAGATCCTGGAAGCGGCCAATCCGCGGCTGGTCGCGCCGCGGTTCGCCGGACTTCGTCACTCGCGCAGTTCGCACTCGGCGGCCTGGCCTTCGCACTCGTCGAGGTTGATTCGCAGCATGCTGGGCCGGAAGCCGGTCCGCTGGGCTAGTGCGTCGCGCAAGCGATAGGCGATGTAGCGCGCCACGAGCTCGGCCGTGGTGTTGGCCACCGGCAGCAGCACGCAGTCGCCGCGAGGAAACTCCCAGCGGCGCTCTTCGAACACCGCTTCGACCGATCGCTCGTCTGCCCGCACCTTGATCAACGGATGCTTGGTCGGCAGGAGGACGTAATGGTCCAACTCGTCGACGATGCCCTTGAGCGTATCGCGGAGGGCGATGAAATCGACGACGTAATGGTTCTCGTCCAGCGGCCCCTCGACGGCCGCCGACACCCGGTAGTTATGCCCATGCAGCCGCTCGCAGATATTGCCACCGAACGTGATGAAGTGCGCGGCGCTAAAGACCAGGAAGTCTTTGGCCATGTGGACGCGGTAGATCTCAGGCATGGCGTTGCAGCGATAAGTGACGAATCGTGGCGAGCGGCAGGCGCGAGCCTGCCGGTGACGCGGCGCGGCAATTTCGCGTAAAGTCACCGGCAAGCTAGCGCTTGCCGCTCGCCGTTAATCTTCAGTAAAACCGAACCGGCAGTTGAATTATCCCGCTCCGCAGCGCCGCGAACAGTCCGGCGGCGACCAGATCGGCCGTCGTGCCGGGATTGCGGCGATGATGATCGGAGCGGAGCCAAAAATCCAAATCCGAGAGTGCGGCCTGGTAATTGGCGTCGCCCGGCTCGCCGCACGCCAGGACTCCGCCGGCCAGGTGCGCGGCACGCTCGGCCAGCGGCAGGCCGCATTTGCGGGCAATCAGCGTGTCGGGAAAAGCCTGCATTGTTTGCAAATGGACGTGAACGATCGCAGCATTGAGCGCCCAGCCGCGATCGATCGCCGACGACAATGCCGGCAGCACAAAGCTCAGCACTTCGCGAAAGCCATCGGCGTATTGCCGGGCCACCAGGTCGCGCTCAGCCGCCAGCCGCATGGCATCGATGAGGTTGTCGC
>DATCFX010000068.1:0-1584 GCA_036509275.1 Pirellulales bacterium
GCGACCAGACCAGCCGCGGCGATCTAAAAATCCTCAGCCGCACGCTGCGCGAGCTGCGCTACGCGTTCAAGGTGTTTTCGCCGTACCGCACGCGGCGCAAGGTCACTGTATTTGGCTCGGCCCGCACCAAGCCCGACGAGCCGACCTTTAAGCAGGCCGTCGAGTTCGGCCGGGCGATGGCCGAGCAGCATTGGCTGGTGGTCACCGGCGCGGCCAGCGGCATCATGGAGGCGGGCCACCTGGGGGCCGGCCGCGAAAACTCGATGGGCCTGAACATCATGCTGCCTTTCGAGCAGGACTCGAACCCGGTCATCGCCGGCGATCCGAAGCTCGTCCACATGAAATACTTTTTCACGCGCAAGCTGATGTTCGTCAAAGAGTGCGACGCGGTCTGCCTGCTGCCGGGCGGATTCGGCACGCTGGACGAAGGGCTCGAGGTGCTCACGCTGTTGCAGACCGGCAAGCGCGACATGGTGCCGGTCGTGTTTCTCGACGAGCCGGGCGGCGAGTTCTGGCAGGACTGGCAGAAGTTTGTCCAGCGGCGGCTGTTGGGCCACCACCTGATCGGGCCCGAGGATCTTTCGCTCTACAAACTGACCGACAACGTCTCGCAGGCCGTGGACGAGGTGCTCGGGTTTTATCGCGTCTATCACAGCATGCGCTACGTGCGCAACAAGCTCGTACTGCGTTTGCAGGCGGCGCCCAGCGACGAGCAGATGGAGCACCTGCGGGCCAAATTTCGCGACATCCTGATCGAAGGCGATTTCCACCTCAGCGGCCCGTTGCCCGAGGAGCGCCAGGAGACCGAGCTGGCCCGCTATGCCCGGCTCGCCTTCCGCTTCAATCGCCGCAGCCTCGGCCGGCTGCGCCAGTTGATCGATTATCTGAACCAGACGACGGAGCTGGCGGCGCCGGCAGCAGCCGAGTAGCCGGACGCAGCGAAGCCAGGGCTTACCGCCGGCCCTCATTGACGAGATTGCGAATCTTCAGACCGCCCAGTGAAAGCCCCTTCGACGTTTCGATCCACCGCCGGATCGCCGCGCGGCGCTCTTCTGGCGTGGTTCTCCTTTTGACGGGCACCAACCTGGCAACCGGCGTGCCGTGCCGGGTAATGATGATTTCGTCGCCCGACTCGACTTTTTGGAGCAGTTCAGAAAAATGCGTCTTGGCTTGGTAGGCGCCGACGCTACGAATGGGCTGGGATTGCATCGCCGTCCACCTCGATTTAGGCCAAGTCGGGCTAGAATACGCCAATTTCCGGAATGGGGAAAGGAACACTAATTTTCACTAATCTCCGCTAATTCCGATTAGTGTCAATTAGTGCGAATGAGCGTTCCTGCATGGAATGCCTGCAAGCTTGGTACAACCGGGTGGGGTCAAGAAGTTGTCGTTGCGGGACATTCGCATCGACACCAATTGTTCGGTTCACTAGATTGGCCGGGTCGGCGACATCGCCAATAGGGTCCAACAGTCATGCCCAGATATGCCACGGCCGGCATCAGCCTCCTCTGCTGTCTGATTTGCGGCTGCGCTCTGAATCAACGAAAATCCCAATGGATCGAGCCGGTCGGCGAAAAGCACGCG
>DATCFX010000069.1:0-1346 GCA_036509275.1 Pirellulales bacterium
CGCCCAGGGCAATGCCAACATCGGCAGCCGTTAAGATCGGCGCGTCATTAACGCCGTCGCCGACAAAGACCAGCGGCCGGGCTTTGACTCCTTCCAGTACGTGCAGTTTGTCGGCTGGTAGAGTTTCGGCATGGATGTGGCTGATGCCCAACTGTTTGGCGATGGCCTGGGCCGTGGCCTGGTTGTCGCCGGTGACCATAATAATTTCTTTGACGCCGAAGGCGCGCAGCTGCTCGACCGTGGCCTTGCTCTCCGGCCGCAGTTCGTCTTTCAGGGTGATCACGCCGGCCAGCTCGCCGTCGATGGCCACGTAAACCGCGGTTTGTTTCACATCCTTACTCTTAAAGCTCTTAGGCACTTTGACGTCGTGCTCGGCCAGCAAACTGAAACGGCCGACGAGCACGCTGCGGCCTTTCAGGCTGGCATGCAAGCCGCGGCCGGCGATTTCTTTGACGTGCTTGGCTTTAGTGGATTTGAGCTTCTTGGTTTGGGCGGCGGTTACTATAGCGTGCGCTAGGATGTGATTGGAGTTTTGCTCCAGGCTGGCGGCCAGGGCCAGCACCTCATCCTGCTTATATGAACCGAGCGCCACGACCTTGTCGACCTCCAGCGTACCACTGGTGAGCGTGCCAGTTTTATCGAATGCAATGGTCTTGGCTTCGGCCAGCCGTTCTAAGGCTCCGCCGGTTTTGACGATGATGCCGTAGCGGCTGGCGCGGGCCATGCCGCTGATGAGGGCGATTGGCGCTGCCAACAGCAGCGGGCAGGGCGTAGCCACGACAATGACTTCCAGAAAACGGATGGCGTGGCCGCTGAGCACCCAGACGGTCACGCCGATGGCGTAAGCCAGCACGGTGAAGGGCAGACTGTAACGGTCAGCCAAACGTACGAACGGTGCCCGCGCCGCGCCCGCGCCGCGCACCAATTTAATGATTTGCTGATACTGACTGTCTTCGGCGCTGGCCAGCACCTGCGCCGTGATGGCGCCGTCCAGATTGATGGTGCCGCTTAAGATGCGGTCTTTGGGTTGTTTGGCTGCGGGCAGGCTCTCGCCGGTAAGGGAGGATTCGTCGAAGCTGGCCGTGCCATCTAGAATGATGGCATCGACCGGCACCACGTCGCCGGCCTTAATGATGATTTTGTCACCAATGCGCAACTCGCCGACTGGCACTTCAACGGTTTTACCCTTACGCAGCACTCGGGCGCGCTGTGGTGCGCGGGCCAGCAGCGCGTCGAGTTCGCTGCGCGCGCGGTGTCCGGCGTAGTGTTCCAGGGCTTCGCCGCCGGTCAGCATCACCACCACTACCATGCCAGCCCAATACTGCCCCAGTAGCACCGAGGCGACA
>DATCFX010000070.1:0-5872 GCA_036509275.1 Pirellulales bacterium
GTTCCTCGTACGCGGTGTAGCCTAATATATCGTACAGTTCTTGGCGCGACTGCATCAGGTCCAGCAGGTCGCGCTGCGTGCCATCGGTGGCCAGCACTCCCAGAGCGGCCTCGACCGCCTTCATCGCCACGCGCAGAAGTGTCACCGGAAACAGCGCGACCGCGTAGCCCAACTCGGCCAGTTCATCGAGCGCTAGCAGCGGGCTTTTGCCGAACTCAGTCATGTTCGCCACCAGCGGCGCGTCGATCTCCTGGGCGAAGCGGGCAAACTCGTCGCGAGTGGCCAACGCCTCGGGAAAAATCCAATCGGCCCCCGCCGCCAGATACTGCCGCGCTCGGGCCACCGCCGCGTCAAAACCGTCCACACCCCGGGCATCGGTCCGGGCCAGCAGCACGAGGTCGGGATCCTGCCGCGCGGCGACGGCCGCTCGCAGCTTGGCGCACATCTCGTCCGGGCTGACGAGTTCCTTGCCCGACAGATGACCGCAACGTTTGGGCAGCCGCTGGTCTTCGAGCTGAATGGCGGCCGCACCGGCGGCTTCGAGTTCGCGGATCGTGCGCTCGACGTTCACCGCGTCGCCAAAGCCGGTATCAGCATCCACGATCAGCGGGACTTGCACGCGGCGCGTGATCCAGGCCGTTTGCTGGGCCAGTTCCGTGAGCGTGAACAGGCCGACGTCGGGCAGCGCCAGCGAGCCGGCCGAGAAGGCGGCCCCCGACAGATAAATGGCCGAAAAGCCCGCCTCTTCGATCATCCGCGCCGCCAGCGCATTGAACGCGCCGGGCACCAGCAGCGTACTATCGGCCGCCGCGTCGCGCAGCGCTTTTCCGGCGGATGGCCGTAGCATCGAATAGAATTTAACTCTTCGTCCCGGGAAACCTTTGCAAGCTGCTAATCAGGGTCGCCCTTCTGGATCGTTGTCGCTGCCGCCGTAACTGGCTGGAAGAGACTCACAAATATTGGGCAACGTTGCACCAGCCAGTCGCTTGAACCGACTTTCCGCAGTCGGCTTACGATCCACAACCACCCCGACGACCGTATCACCGGTATGCCCTTCGATTCGACGATAAAACGCTGGAAGCGAAGTCTGGGGTCAAACCGCAGACCAGTCGTCCCCGCGGAGATGCTCTCGTGACCGTCTGGACTGACAGCAGCAAATTCGTGCTCGAACTCCACATCTTCGTCGCCGTCTTCTCTCATCCAGTTCGAAACGATTTTGAACCGAAACGCCTCGTCAGCAATCGCATTCGGTCCGACCTGCTTTGCTCGTATGGCATCAATGACGGAAAACAGCGTCAGCTCGCGAGTCTGCGGATGTTCCGACACTCCCCGTGCGCACAGGATGTATGTTGGTACTGGCATTTTATTGCAACACAACGCTAGACAGGTCGAGCGGCCCCGTCAAAATATTCCCAGCCAGACAGGGTGCGTCGTCCACGGCATCCCGTGAGTGAATGTAAAAAGTATCGATTAACTCGGCAACGTATCGACCGTCTTCCAGGAATACCTGGAAGGTGTCGTCCCAGTAGTCCTTGAAAACAGTTAACCGATAAGAACCACTTGGGTCTCGGTCAGGCAGCCACCCGACCTCTACCGTGCGACCGTCGGGCAGATCGATTTCGATCATGTCCTCGCTCAAGTAATTCGGGTCGCTCTTGTCGTACAGAGTTCCTCGGACCTTAACGTCTCCGCCGAGGTTCAGCTCGATTTTCGCCATTATTCAAGACCTCGAAGAAGCTCCGGCTCGACGATCCCACGCAGTTCGTCGACCCATTTCGGATGGCCGTGTACAGCGTTGACGCCCGGGCTTGTATCCCATTCGGCGTACAGTAGCGTAGTTTCGCGCCCCCTGCTCGCGCCAATCAACTGGCCGCAATCCATCCAAAACTCCCGCATGTTCCGCCGCGGATTCGCTCTGATGATTTCGTGGGCGACGACCTCAATTCCTTGGTTCCAAGGCAATCGTCCGCCTCCAGTGGCACAGAGGATTTCTAGTTCCTGGATGTAGCCCACAATGTCCGGATGATAAAAAGCGTTGCCACGGGAGAAGCGGACAATCTCAGCCCATTCCTTGTTGGGTGGCGGCAGATGCTTCCTCCAGGGCTGCCAGATCGGCCGACACATGGGCGCGAAGCTCAATCGGTGCGTCGGGATCGGCCTTTAGTGAGCACCATACACGACGCCATAAGCCCTTGCCTGCACTGTGATTATAAGCGGCGAAACCCCTTGTGGCAATTGCGGCCGAAGCCGGTGCGGCCGACGCTCGACTGACCATTGAGTTGCGCGGCTTGCGAAGTCCGTTATACTACGCCGTTCGTACGGCCGCGAGCACGGCTGCGTGGCTAGGCCGTAGCAGCGAACGGAGGCCGCGAGATTTCGGCGAAGTTCGCGTATTTGGGGAACGTAATAGCCAGAACCATGGCACGCGAGGAGCATGAGCGCGAGGATTTGCTGCGCGAAGCGGTGGCGCTGGTCGAGCGGTTCGAGATTGAATTGGGCGGCGGACGGCGCGTGGTCGTGGGCTTTCGGGCCGACGGCTGCGGCAGCGTGTATCTCGACGGCGATCCAGCCTGGCATTTCAATACGCGCTGCGAGCTGCGGCGAGCGTTCATCGACGGTTTTCTCTATAAGGCCGAAGGCGGCCGGCTGGTGCGGCTCGAGCGGCGGCGAACTGCCGACGCCGTGGAACTCGTGCGGCATGCGTGTACTGCCGACGAAACCGCGGCGCTGCTGGCTCGACTGGCGGGCGAGTTGGCTGCGCTTGGGCGCGTGCTCGCGGCGGGCGAGTATCGGCTGATCGGGCAGGCGCCGGCCGATGCTCCGGTGGTTCAGCGCGCTTGCGATTGGATGGCGGAGCTGCCGACGCCGATTCTCGTGGCTGCCGCGCCACGCGTGGGTTAGGACGCGGTGACGACGGCACGGCAAGAGGGCGAATAACCTGACAGGCATGAGGGTGCCGCACAGCAGGCTAGGCGCGTCAACGCGCAAAAAATCGGACTGAGCGGACAGGCTCCCTTTGTGTCTGTATGCGGGCAGAAGCCGCCGCGATCAAAGGTCGGCGGCGCGGGGGCCGCCGGGGGGAATGACGCGGCCGTGGGGGTCGGTGATGGGGGCGTGCAACTCGCTTTCGAGGTTCTGCTGCAACTGCGGGCCGAGGTAATGCTCGAGCCGCTCGGCCGGGGCATGGAGATGGTCCAGCGGCAGTTGGAAATGCTCGCCCAGGTAGGCTTCCCATAAGCGATGGGCCCGTACCAGCGAAGCCGCCCGGGCGCGACCGTAGGTCGAAAGACCGATGCGGCCGCGGCCCAACCAGGCGACATCGCCGAGCAGCCAATTGGCGACGATCGCCAGCCACGCGGCCAGGCCGCCGCCGGTCGCGCGGACACACTGGCTCCAGGTCATGCCGGGCTGCGGCGCGTGCTGCTCGACCGGCTCCTCCGCGCGGTAGAGCGTGCCGATCACGTCCTCGCCCACGATCCGCAGCGTGAGGCCGAACTTGGCCAGCGCCTTGGCCAGCAAACCATGCCGCGGCGCAAACAGCACGGCCAGTGTGAACTGCGCACCGGCCGACAGCGCCATCATGCCCGAGACCGTGGCATCCAGCCACGCATCGCCGAAGTATCCGGCCACGGCCGACACCACGCCCACCAGCACGGCGATGAGCACCATGCGGTCGAGCCGGTCGGTGAGCAGGTGCGCCGTGGCCGCCGGCACAATCAACATGGCGACGACCAGCACCGAGCCCACGGATTGAAACGCCGCCACGGCCACCAGTGCCACGAGTGCCATCAACAGGTAGTGTACGAGCGTTGCGTTCAACCCCATCGCACTGGCCAGGGCCGGGTCGAACGACGCGATCTTCAGCTCTTTCCACAACAGCAGCACAAAGGCCAGCGTGGCCACGAGCACGGCCGACAGCGTGAGCACGTCGCTGGGCACGCTCCAGGAACCAATGTCAGTCATGTTCAGCGGCACCAGTTCGATATAACCCAGCAGCACGCACTTGGGATCGAGGTCGACATCACGCGCCAGGTTCGTGAGTAGGAACACGCCCAAGGCAAACAGCGACGTGAACACCACACCCATGCTGGCGTCCTCGGGCACCTTGGCGAACGAGACTAGCGACTGCGTGCAAAAAGCGGTGAGCAGCCCGATGGCGATCGCCGCCAAAAACATCGGCAGCGGGTCGCGGCCCGCGAGCAGGAACGACACGACAATGCCCGGCAGCACGCTATGGCTGATGGCATCACCCAGCAGGCTCATCCGCCGCAGCACGAGAAAACAGCCCACAATCGCACAGCACGCGTTGGACAGGGCGCCGGCCGCGATCGTCCAGATGGCGATCTGATGTTCGTCGAAAAAAACGAGCGCGTCGTTCACTCGGCCTCCGCTCGATCGTCGGCGGCCGGAGATTCGGCTTCTAACTGCCGGATCAGGTCGGGCGGCAACAGCGCGTCGATCGATTCGGTGTCCAGGTCGGCATACAGCGGAGCCAGCTCCGGCGAGTTGAGAAACAGTTGCTGCCAAAGCCGCCGCCCCCGCACAATCTGCTGGGCCCGGCGGCGGCCGCTGTCCGTCAGTCGCAATTGCCCCTGGGCGTCGTAGACGACCGCCTGGGCCGCGACCAGCCGGCGGCTGGTGGCTGGCGTCGGCCGATCGCCGGGATCCAGTCTGGAGCCGGCTTCGCCATCGGCGGCCAGCAGCCGACTGAGCACGCCCTGCTCGGCAAAGCGCCGGGCAAACGCCGCCTGCGCCAGCCGCAACGCCAGCACCCCGCGGCGCGGCGCCGCGAGCATCGAAATCAAAAACACCGTCGTTCCGACCAGGACGATCACCGGGCCAGCCGGCGTCAGGCTGAAGCGCGAGCTGAGTGCCGTGCCGAGCGAGCCGATGACGGCCCCCATCAGTGCCGACAAGGCGAGCACGCGTGACAGCCGCTCGGTCCAGAAGCGCGCCGAGACGGCCGGAATGATCAAGAGCGCGGCCATCAACACCACGCCCACTGCCGGCAGCCCGATCACGACCATCACGGCCACCAGCGCCGTGAGCAGCAAGTCCAGTCCCACGGCCGGCAAGCCCTGCACCCGGGCGAAACCCGGATCGAAGGCCACGACCTTGAACTCTTTGTAGCAGGCGACGATCAACAGCAAGCACGCGGCCGAGACGCCGGCAATCAGGTACACGTCCTGGGCGCGCATGCCGGCGGCGGCGCCGAGCGTGTACGAATCCAGCCCGGCGCGGCTGCCGCCGGTGGTGCTGGTTTGGATGATGCGGCTGAGCGAGGTGCCGGCGGCGAAGAACACGCTGAGCACGATGCCGATCGCCGCGTCTTCCTTGATACGCGTGAAGCGCCGCAGCAGCGACACGACCAGCACGCCCAGCAGGCCGGTCACGAGCGCCCCGCAGAGCATGACCGGCAGGCTGCGCTCCTGCCACAGCAAAAAGCCGAGACAGATGCCGGGCAATCCGGCATGGGCCAACGCGTCGCCCAGCAGCGCCCGGCGGCGCAACACGGCAAAGCAACCCGCCAGCCCCGCGCCCGCGCCCAGCACGCTGGTGCCGGCCAGCACGACGAGCGTATTGTAATTGGGCCACCATGAAGCGGGCCAATTCACGCGCTGCGCTCCTTCCTGCGCACGGCCTCGGCCGCGTCATCGAGCAGCGGCAAACGGCCGCCGTAGGTTTTGCGAATGTTCTCGGGCGTGAACGTCTCGGGCGTCGGCCCGGCGGCAACCAGCCGCGTGTTGAGCATCACGACTTGCTCGAAGTATTGTGGCACGGTGCGGAGGTCGTGGTGTACGACGAGCACCGTCTTGCCCTGGCTGCGCAGCTCGCGCAGCAGGCCGAAGACGACGCGTTCGGTCGTGGCATC
>DATCFX010000071.1:0-7826 GCA_036509275.1 Pirellulales bacterium
CCGCGAGCCTGGCAGTTCGCTTCCGTAGGGCTGGCGCTGCTGGCCGCGCTGCTGGCCGCAATCGTGGTGCTGGGCGAAGGCGGCCTGGCGGTCGCCGCGTGGTTTTGGGCCGGCGATCGGCAGGCCATGCAGTTGCTGGGGCTTTCGGCCGCGCTGCTGCCTTACCTCCTGCTGGTCTGCCTGGCGGCCCAATTGTCGGCCACGTTGCAGGCGCTGGGCCGTTTTGGCCTGCCGGCGTTTGCGCCCGCTCTGCTGAATGCCATTTGGCTGATCGGCGTCTGGCTGGCCGCCTCGGCCTTCGATCTGGGCCATCAGCAGCGGGCCTATGTCGTGGCGGTCTCGATCCTCGTGGCCGGTTGCGTGCAGGTGGCCGTGCAAGCCCGGGCTCTTGGCCGGCTGGGATTTCGCTGGCACTACAACTGGCAGGCCAGCCGGGCCGCAGTGATCAAAGTCGTGGCCGCGACCGGACCGATGGTGCTGGGCCTGGCCGTAACCCAAATCAACACGCTCTGCGACAGTCTGATGGCCTGGGGACTGACCGCCCCGGCGCCGGGACGAGCGATCGGCTGGCTGGGTGGCGTCGTCGATTATCCCTTTCGACCCGGCGCCGCGGCGGCGATTTATTTCGCCGAGCGGCTGTATCAGTTTCCGCTGGGAATTTTGGGAGTGGCGGTGGCCACGGTCATCTTTCCCTCGCTGAGCCGCCATGCCGCCCGCGGAGCCACGCGCGAACTCGGCGCGGAGCTCTCCGTCGGCCTGCGGCTGGTCTTGCTGCTGGGCCTGCCGGCCAGTGCGGGGTTGGTGCTGCTGTGCGAACCGCTGGCGACGCTGTTCTTTCGCCACGGCGAAGTCACGGCCGCCGATGCCGCCCGGCTGTCGCGGATGATCGCCTGTTATGGGCTGGGCGTGTGGGCGTTTTGTGCGTCGCTGGTCTTGGTGCGAGGCTATTATGCCCGCGGCGATCAGCGCACGCCGCTGCGGATGGCCTGGCTGGCGATGGGCGTCAACGTGCTGTTGAATCTGCTGTTGGTCTGGCCGCTGGGCGAGTGCGGCCTGGCACTTAGCACGTCGCTGGCCGGCGTCGTGCAACTGGCGGGGCTGGCCTGGGCCTTCGACAAGCACCAGCGGACGCTCGCCTGGCCGGCTTTGCGGCGCTCGGCCTGGCAAGCGGCCACGACCACCGCGGGCATGGCCGCATGCAGCAGCCTGGCGCTCATGGCCCTGCCGGTCGGCGGGCATTGGGCCTTGTGGCGCGTGGCCGGGCCGGTGGCCGCCGGCATGATCGCGGTATTCGTCATCGCCCGCCTGCTGGGCATGGACGAACTGGCCCTGCTGTGGCCCCAGCGGCGGAGAAACCACCCCGCCCAGCCGGCCGAGACGCGTGTCCTGGCCCCAGGCAGCCGGCCGGTTTCGCACGCCGCGGCGATACGCTAGATTACCGCTAGCGAACCTCGCCGGAAGCGAGTGCTCCGGCGGCACTTCGCCACGGCCGTGTGGCCGGCCGTCCCACGCTCAACCGTCGCACCCACGATCACAGGAACGTCGATGCCGATTGTCACTTTCGTCACTGAGAAAAAACAAGTGCAAGTGCCCGAGGGCGCCAACTTGCGCAAGGAGGCAATCAAGGCCGGAGTCCGCATCTACAACGGCATGAATGGGTTCGGAGCCGGGCTCAACGAAATCTTCAATTGCCACGGCCTGGGCACCTGCGGCACCTGCCGCGTGATGATCAGCAAGGGCCACGAAAACGCCAGCCCAATCGGCGGACTGGAAAAGGCAAATCTGAAACTCGGCCCCGCCGCGCTGGCCTACATCGGCAACGAGGAGAACATGCGGCTGGCCTGCCAGGTCGAGATCCGCGGCGATATGGACGTCGTCACGCGTCCCACGTTCAATCTGTTCGGAGACGGCAGTTTTTTCAGCTAATACGTTTTTCAGATCGGGTGCCATGCCCACGCTTCGTGGGCATGCCCGATCTTTCCACTACCCACGCGCCCCGGACCATCCGCCATGCAGCAAGTCGTGGCGATCATCAAGCCCTACCTGGCCGAGAAGGTGCTTGAGAGCCTCAAGCGGGCGCCGCTGGAGGCCGTGAGCGTGCGCGAGGTGAAGGGCTACGGCCGGCAGAAGAGTTATCTCGATCAATACGCCGGCAGCGAGTATTCGCTGGCCTTTCTGCCCAAGGTCGAGATCAACCTCTGGGTCGACGACGCCCGCGTGGAAGAGGTCGTGCGCAAGATCGTCGAGGTCGCCCGCACCGGCCGCATGGGCGACGGCAAGATCTTCGTCCTCCCCACCGCCCCCAAGATGCAGGTCGTGGATTTTTAAGGCCGGCCCTCGAGCGCGTGCCCGTTGTAGCCGCGGCGCACTGGGCGGCTTTGCTCGTAGGTCTCGATCTCGTCGCCCCATTGCTGCCAGCCGGGCCGGCGGAAGCGGGCGAATAGCTCGAGGAACGGCCCGGGGCTGCACTGCTCGATCAGTTCGTACACTTCGTCCGGCTTACGTGAGTGCTCCTGCTTGCGCGTGATCACGACATTCACCCGCGTGCGGCCGGGCTTGAGCGTCCGCAGCCGGCCTTTGATGCCGAACAGCAGCAACTCGGTCACGTTGCGAAAATAAAAGCCGACGCCGCGGCCGTCGGGGCCGCCGTCCTTGCGGACCTTGTACCACACGAGGTTCGTCTTGTATTGAAAGCCCCAGGCCTGCATGATTTGCAGCCCTTCGGGCAGCAGGGCGTTGGGGCACCACATATAGAGGTGCGATTGGGCCGCCGCCAGCCGGCCCAGCGGCAACGCGGCAATTTCGGCCATGCTCATGGTCCGGTAGCGCCGCAGGCGTTTGTGTTCCGGTGCCATCTTGCCCGTCCGATTGGCGAATCGCCAGGGCGGATCGATCAGCACCGTGGCGTAGCTCTCCTGGTAATCGGCCAGGTCCTGGGATGCTGCGTTTGCACTGGCCACGCCCGAAAGCCTCCATCCTTGTCGGTTACCGCTCTCATCCGGCACTCGAACATAGCAAGCCACGCGCCGCTTGCAATCGACACCGCCCGTCGCCGACGCCATCATTCGTGGCATCAGCCAATTCCGTGGTCCGTCGGCTCTCCGGCCAGTTGGCCGCAGCCGGCCGCGATCTCGATCCCGCGCCGCTGGCGGATGCTGACCGGCAGCCCGTGGTCCCGCAGAATCGAGCGGAAGCGCTGCCCAGCTTCGTCGCCTCCGGGGTGGCCGCGGTATCCCAGCGTGGGATTGAGCGGGATGAGATTGATCTGCGCCGGAATGCCGCGCACGAGCCGGGCCAAGGCCTGGGCCTGCCGCACCGAATCGTTGCGACCTGCGATCAGCGTCCACTCGAAAAATATCCGACGCTCGACCTTGGCCGCATAATAGCGGCACGCATCCATGAGCACGTCCAGCGGCCATGTCCGGGCGGCGGGCACCAGCGCCGCCCGCTCGTCTTGATCCGCCGCGTGCAGCGAAACGGCCAGCGAGCAGGGCTGCGCCTCGTCGGCCAGTCGCACGATGCCCGGCACCACGCCCACGGTGCTGAGCGTGATCTGCTTCGCGCCGATTGCCAGGCCGCCCGGGTCGCGCAGGATTTCCATCGCCCGCACCACTGCGTCGTAGTTCAGCAGCGGCTCGCCCATGCCCATCAGCACAATGTTGCGCAGCGACTCACGGCGATCGCGCCGGTCCCCCCGAGCCGCATCGACATACAGCGCCTGGGCCACGATCTCGCCGGTCGAGAGGTTGCGGCCAAAACCCATTTGCCCGGTCGCGCAGAAGACGCAGCCCAACGGGCAGCCGACTTGCGAACTGAGGCAGGCCGTCAGCCGGCCGCGCATCCGCATCAGCACCGTCTCGATCTGCCGGCCGTCGGCTAGCCCGAGCAGGTATTTGTGCGTCAAGTCATCGTCCGAGCGGACTTTGTCTTCCAACTCCAGCGCCGGCAATTCCGCATCTTCAGCCATCCGCGCCCGCAGCCGGGCCGGCAAGTCGTGCATCCCGGCAACCTCGCGCACGCCTTCGCGATACAGATACCGCCATACGCGCGCCGCGTGTACCGCGCTTCCGCCGCACGACGCGATCCACTCGCCAAGCTGCGTTCGGGTCAGATCGTTGAGGTTTGGCATTCTTCGACGCGGGTAAAGTTCACGTTCATTCAGTTGCGGCTTGCTCGTCTAGGGAGCTTGGGGCGGGCCGACCAGCGGCAGACCTTCGGCCAGCAGCGATGTCCGCAGTTCGACGCGATAGGGAAGGTTGATAGCTAGCACCAGCACGGTTGTGCGGCCGATCCCCGTCAAACCCTGGAGCACGGCGCCGTCCCAAGTGAAATGTTCGAGCCAACGATCCGACCGCGGATTGAAGAGCCGTGTGAGCTGGCTTGTATCGGGATCGAGGCCGGCGATGTTTGGCCCTTTATGGTTGTTGCAAGACAGGCATGCCCATGCCAGATTTTCGTGATCGTCGGTTCCGCCGTGCTTGCGGGCAATGATGTGGTCAACTTGAAAGGGCAACTCGTCGTGGTTCTGAGAAAGGCAACAATACTCGCAACGGCTGTCAGCCCGCACACGGATCAGATGTGCCACTGCGTGTTGCATGCACGACTACGAAGAAGAATGGCTCTGCAGCGATCGCCGCGCTTTTGACTTGAGCAGCGAAAGGAAGTGTCCGATTCGCTCGTACGAGTCGAGTTCGGCTTGCTCGTCGGCGGTGAGCGACCCGGCTTGCGCCTGTTCTGAGAGTTCGTTCATGCGATGACGATCTTCGGTCGTAAACTCCATCAAAAGCACGCTCTGCGCGACGGCAGGCGTGAGCGTGGCGGCCTCGGGCAAAACCACACGAGTGAGGATGGCAGTTTCGAGCGTGGATAGCGACATGCGTAACCTCTAACCTATTGTTCTCGGAAATGCCGGTTTAGGTCAAGCGAACCAAGATCAATGCTTCATTCCGAGCGTCACTCAGGGCGTCGGGCGAAAGCACGCGGACAGTTCGGGTGCGACGCGTCGCAGTTCGGTAACGACGAGTTGGGCAGTCAATACCTTGCCCGGCTCGGCGAGGTGGCTGCGGTCGCGCTTGCCGTCCTTGGTCAATGGCCCAAGTTCCTCGCTCGCAACCGGTCCCAGCCGCTCGACGGCCTCGACGCTGCGGGCGTGGAGGTCGACCAGCGGCACGTGCTTCTCCGCGGCCACGGCTTTCATGGCCTCGGCGTACGGCGCCAGGTTATCGCGCAGCTTGTCACCCAGAAACACACGCCGCGTGAGCGAAGTCACCAGGATCGGCCGGACGCCCGCGGCCCGGGCTTCGTCCACGTAGCGGATCAGGTTTGCCCGATACGTGGTGCGAGGGTCGGTTTCGCGGTTGGGGCCTTTGCCCGGCTGATCGTTGTGTCCGAACTGAATCAGCACGTGTGTGGGATGCAGTGCCAGGGCCTTGGCCCAACTTCCGCCGTCCAGGAAACTTTTCGTGCTCTGGCCGCCGCGCGCCGTATTGGTGCAGCGGACCGTGGGCAGCAACAAGTCGGCAAAGGCCCGGCCCCAGCCCGCGCTATCGGTGACGGTTGAATCGCCGACGAGCACAATGTAGACCGACGCGGGCGGCAGCGGAGCTGCTTCCGGCGCCTGCTCCGCGGCGTAGCTGCCAGCGACCAGGCTGCCGAGGAGCATCGCCAATATCAGCAGCCACCCGGCCACGCTGCGGCCTTCAGCACGGGTCGTCCGCGAACCGAACGGGCTCATGTTTTCGAAGTTTCCCTATCGATTTTCGTAACTTCCTGCCGTGGATTGCCGGCCGAGTGGATCGATCCGATGCCCCACAACGCTCGCCCCCTCGTCGACAATCTAACCCGCCAGCGGGCTGGCTGCCAATCGAAAGCCGCCAGCGACTTGCCGCGCGGTTTCGCAACAACTCTATTGTCATTGGCAGCGGAACGCTTTCGGCTCAGTCGGTGTGCGAGCATTGGATCTCCTGGCCTCGAATCGAGGAACCCGTCATGTCAGCCACCAATGCTTCGCCTGGTTCCGCGGTAACTGCTGAAGCTCGCCGACCCCGGCGCAGCGGGCGTCGCTGGCGGCTGCGAGCGGCTGCGGCGAGCATGCTACTGCTGGCCGCCATTGGCCTCGTGGCCGCCGTGGCGGCAGACAATCCGCCGGCCGCCAGCGTCAAGCCCGCGGAGGGCAGGCCATCGCTGGCGGCCGATGCGCGGCTGGGGCGGGTCGTCGACATGCAGGGCATTGTGATGCTCAAGCCGCTGGACGGCGAGCGCTGGACGCCGGTCGAGCGCGGGTCGCTGGTCATGCCCGGCGACTGGCTGCGGGCCGAGCTGCGCGGGGCGCACGCGGCAACGGTCGAATTGATTTCAGGCGACCGCGTGGTGCTGGGCCCCGGGGCATTGGCGGAATTTCAATCGGCCAATCGCGTCCGCCTGACCTCGGGCGAGGCCAGCGTGGCCGCCACGGCCGAGAAGCCGCTCGAGCTTGTCGGGCCGGACGGGAAACCGCTGCGGGCTGCCGATCGCGGCGTGTATCGGGTCAAGGACGAAAAGCTGTCGCGGCTGGCGGCCGATCCGGCCTGGCTGCGGAACTTCGAGTCGCGCAGCCGCGAAACGCTCGGCTCGCTCATCGCCCAGGTCGATGGCCGCAACGTTGCGCTCAGCGTCGGCGAGCACACGGTCAGCGTCGACATTCGCGATCAGCTCGCGCGGACGGTCGTCGAAGAGTCGTTCGTCAATCATACCGATCAGTCGCTCGAGGGCGTGTTCACCTTCCCGCTGCCGGCCGATGCCTCGATCTCGGGCTTCGGCATGTGGATCGGCGACGAACTGGTCGAGGCCGACGTGGTCGAAAAAGAACGGGCCCGCGAAATTTTCGAGACGCTGCTGCGCGAGCGGGCCGATCCAGCCTTGTTGGAATGGAGCGGCGGCAACTTGTTCAAAGCCCGGGTATTCCCGATCCCGCCGCATGCGGCCAAGCGCATCCGCTTGAGTTACACGCAGGTGCTGCCCTGGCGGGGCGGCGGCTATCGCTATCAATATCCACTGGCCAGCGACATGCTCAAGCAGCATCCACTCGAGCGGCTGGCGATCGACGTGCGAATCGATTCGGCCTTGCCGCTGGAGCGCGTCGCGTGTCCCACGCATGCGGCAAGGCTGGATCGCAGTGCCCACGCGGCCCGGGTCGAATTCGTGGCTCAAAGCTACGTGCCGACGCGCGATTTCGAAGTCGAAATCCAGCCCAGCACGCGGCGGAGCGAGGCCGTGCTGGTGACGCATCACCGGGGCGACGACGGCTACTTCATGCTGCAATTGATGCCGCCATCGGCCGAGGGCTCCTGGCAGCGCCGCGCGGCGGCCGATGCTGGTCAGCCGCTGGAACTGCTCGTGCTGGCCGACACGTCTGCTTCGATCGATGCGGCCAGCCGCAGTCGGCAAGCGGAACTGATCGATGCCCTGCTGGCTTCGCTCATCCCGCGAGACAAGTTCAACCTGGCCACCTGCGACGTCGACTGCCGCTGGGCCTTCGAGCGTCCGCTGGCAGCCGAACCGAAACAACTGGCCGCGGCCCGGCAATTTTTCGACCAGCGGCCGGCGCGGGGTTGGACCGATTTGGACCAGGCCTTTGCCTCCGCGCTCAAGCAATGCGGCCCCGAGACCCAAGTCATCTATCTCGGCGACGGCATCGCGACAACCGGCAATGCCGATCCGGCGGCCTTTGCCCGCCGGCTCGAGCGCCTGTACCGCGGGCAGCATGGCAGGTTTCACGCCGTGGCCCTCTCCAGTAGCTATGAGCCGATCGTGCTGGCCGCCATCGCACGGCTCGGGGGCGGTTCGCT